>NZ_JAYGHE010000030.1:0-35639 GCF_034931145.1 Nostoc sp. UHCC 0252
TTATTTTTTTACTCCTTAACAGTTTTTGAGAACAAGCGATCGCTACTTAACTATATTTGCTGACCAGAATTCATACTAATGATTTAGCATTTCCCACCTTGCCACTATACATTCACACCAGCCACCCTAGAGAAGACAAATTTTGCTAGTGTATTAGTTTTCTCCCAAAAAATGTATGAACACTGATAAAAATACTGCATCTGAAATTATGTTGCAGGGTAGCCAATATATACTGCAAGGCTTTCCAGTGCTTGGTATGCCTGATGAAAAGCGTGCTGTCAAATACTTCAGTCTTAATCCATTTCTACCAAATGCCCAAAATCGTTGTCCGATTGAATGTGCCTATTGTGTCTGCCATCAAGACCGTGACTGGCATCATTATCCACAAAACTTTCAGGATGTCTTAGCTCCGGTTGACCTCCTTGATATTTTGCTAGATCGCATTTTTGCTACTCAAGAGGGACAAAAGGGCTTTCCGATTTCATTATGCGACTACTCTGATCCCTTTATTCCGGCTCATCGAGAACGTGTACTCTCAATTTTGGATGCGCTGATTCACCGTAAAGCTGCCAACATCGTCTACATCACCACCAAAGCCCATCCTGGTCAATCTTTTCTAGAGCGTCTGAAAACAACTCTAGAGCAATCTCATTCTCTGCGTGTAACTGTCTTTGTTAGTTTACCCCCTTTGAAACCAGGCTATGAGCAAGCCTCAATTCAGAGTCGGGTACAGTTGCTGCAAGATTTAGTCAAACTTGGGATTCCGTGTTGTTGGTATCTACGTCCACTGGTTGAACAGTGGTTTGATGAAGCTTTAATGTGGCAATTAGCACGCACATTACTGCCCCATGTATCCCGTCACGTTATTCTGTCTGGGCTTGTGATGTCTGAAGAGATTGAAGCGAGTCTGTTAAAACAAGAATTAATTGTTCCAGAATGGGATCGTACACAACCAGGACGTAAACAATTTCTGTCATTGGAGTTCGAGTCAAAGCTGCGCTCAATTCTCAGCACTGTTGCTAGTGAGCAAAATATTTCTCTCGGCCCGGTCATGGGACATCGACTATGTGGTACTAACGGTAATCATGCTTATGGCTGCTTGATTTGCGCCAAACAAAACCGTTATTGCCAGCTTTTTCAACTTCATCACTATGGTGAGACGATCGCTGCTGAAGATAATCAACGCCTCAAGACGCTACTCAGACAAGATTCCGTAAAAGTAGACTCTTCTTTACAACCACAGCCATCAACAGAAGAATGTCGCTAAAGTGAAGTCAAGGTATGGTAATTGCCTCACAGCTACACTTCTACAAAATTATTGTATTGGATCATAAAGAGGGAAAATTATCTTGCCATAGTAGATCAATTTTGAATACATCCAACAATGAAATTTAGCGAAATCCTCAGCCAATTTGGTGATGCCGTCACTAATCATAGCCTGACTAGCAACCCAGACCATGACCCAGAAATTACAGGGGTAGCAGCCATTGATGAAGCTACCAACGGTAGTCTCAGCTACGTAGAAGGGGCAAAATTTGGGTCTTTTGTGAGCAAGACCAATGCTACTGCTTTAATTTTGCCCAAAGATGAAAAATTACAGGCGATCGCACAAGAAAGGGGTATTGTCTGGATAGCTACCCCAGATCCGCGACTCTTATTTGCTCAAGCGATCGCACTTTTTTACCAACCATATCGCCCCGTCCCAGAAATTCATCCTACTGCTGTAATTCACCCTACTGCAAAAGTCGGTAATGATGTTTATATTGGGCCCCATGCTGTGATTCAGCAAAATGTAGAAATTGGCAATGGCGCAATTATTCATCCCAATGTGGTGATTTATCCAGATGCCAAAATTGGCGATCGCACCACCTTACACGCCAACTGTACCATCCACGAACGCACCCGCATCGGTGCAGATTGCGTTATTCACAGTGGTGCTGTCATTGGTGCAGAAGGCTTTGGTTTTGTTCCTACCCGAACTGGCTGGTTCAAAATGGAACAATCAGGCTATACAGTTTTAGAAGATGGCGTGGAAGTTGGCTGCAACACTGGCATTGACCGCCCATCTGTCGGAGAAACACGAGTAGGTCGCAATACAGTAATTGATAGCTTAGTGCAAATAGGTCATGGTTGCCAAATTGGTTCTGGCTGTGCGATCGCAGGTCAGGTTGGTATGGCGGGAGGGGTTAAACTAGGAAATCGCGTTATCTTAGCTGGACAAACAGGAATAGTCAATCAAGTGAAGATAGGAGACGGAGCGATGACATCTGCTCAAAGTGGAATTCACAACGATGTTGCTCCAGGAGAAGTTGTTTGCGGAACTCCAGCCCTTCCTTACAAACTATATCTCAAGGTATGTGCAGTTTATGGTCGCCTGCCAGATATGTATCAATCGCTAAAACAATTGCAACGGAAATCTAAAAATAGCAATGATTAATCAATAAAATTTGGGAATGGGGAATGGGGAATTTTGTAAATCCTAAATAGGAATAGCGATCGCAAATTGTGTACCTTTGTTAACTTCAGACTCCACAGTGATTTGACCACCGTGTTTTTCTACCACAATTTGACGAGCGATCGCTAATCCTAATCCTGTACCTTGACCAACTCCTTTAGTTGTAAATAAATGGTCAAAAATTCTCTCTTTTACCTCTGGCATCATCCCATTACCATTATCAGCAATCGAAATATTGACATAATTATCTTGTAAAAATGTCCGAATTTTGATGCAATTAACATTAGCTGTAATTTCCTGATAACTGCGTCCCTGATTTGATTCTTCCAAGGCATCAATGGCATTTGCTAGTAAATTCATAAACACCTGATTCAGTTGTCCAGCAAAGCATTCAACTTCAGGCAAATTACCATAATCTGTAATAACTTCGATCGCTGGACGGGTTTCATTTGCTTTGAGGCGATGCTTCAAAATCAAAATTGTACTATTAATACCTTCATGAATATTGCAAGCAACTTTGTATTGTTGATCTGCCCTAGAAAAGGTTCTTAAACTGGTGCTAATATCCCGGATACGATTAATTCCTAATTCCATAGATGCAATCAGCTTTGGCAAATCTTCCTGTATATATTCCAAATCAATCTCATCAATTTTATCTGCAATAACTACATTACTTTGGCGATATTCTTGTTTATACAAATCAAGTAAATCAAATATGTCTCTGAGGTAGTTTAATGCTGGGGGAATATTCCCAGCAATAAAGCCTACAGGATTATTTATTTCATGAGCAATACCTGCAACTAAATTACCCAATGCTGACATTTTCTCACTTTGGACAAGTTGCAATTGAGCTTTTTGTAAATCTTGGAATGCTTGCTGAGATTGTTGATAAAGCCGAGCATTTTCAAGAGAAATTGCGGCTTGAGTACAAAGAAAATTAATAACTAATAGGCGATCAGTTGTAAATACTCCTTGAGTTAAGCTATTTTCTAGATAAATAATCCCAACCAAATGACCTTGATTAAGAATCGGTACACATAAAGCACTTTTTGGTTGATATTGCAACATATAATCGTCAATCACGCCACTAATTTCAGTTTGGCAATTGTCAATTACAAGTGGTTCTAACGTATGTTTAACGTATTGAATCAACTGTACAGGAACCTCTGGAGAATCATCTAATAGTTGTGAACTAATAACTGTTATAAGTTGTTGATCACTGGGATTAATAGAGGTGATAACTTGAACTTGCCATTCATTTTCCTCTGGCAGAATTAGGATACATTTTTTTGCCCCAGCATTTTCTAAAATAATTTTAGTGAGGTTAGTGATTAATTCATCTAATTGGATGTCGCGGGATATAACTTGAGCTACTTTGATCACAGATACAAAATCTAAAATATCAGAAATGCTAGTACTAGGTGTAGATTTTGAAGTTGAGTTGCTACCAACGACCGCTATTGTTTCTAGAGAGTTCAAGCTGAGTTTTTGTTGTTGTAGGATGGGTTGTAGTAGCTGAGGATAGCGTTTTTCTAAATCATCAGTTTTTGTCTTAGCACCCCATTTTGCATAGCAATAGTAAGCTTCTTGCATATATGCCTGAGCTACTTTTTCTTTTCCCAATTCTAGGTAAAATTTGGCTGCAAGTTCGTTTGCAATGGCTTCTTCTTGGATATAGCCGTTTTCTTTGGCGAGGGAGATAGAGCGATCGTACAATTCCATTGCTTTGTTTTTTTGATGCAAAATTCGATGCCGCTCTGCCTCAATTAAGTCAAATTTATGTTGATGATTTTTAGGAGCAGAATGTGCCCATTTCTTCAACTTTTTTTGATGAGAATTGACTTTTTTAATAATTTTTTTTTGTTCAGGAGCGGTTGCTATTGGATAAAGATTTAGTTGTACTAATGCATCATAAAAATAAACTACTGGTACTATTGCCGCCGATGTGACTCCATCTAAATAGGTTATGGCGTGAATCGCTGCCTGTGATGCTTGAGCATAGTTTTCAAACACGTAGCAAAGTATTAGTTCATTGGCATAGCTAAAGCTTAATCCGGTGCGATCGCCTGATTGTTCTTGTGATGTGCGAATGGTTTGGGCATCATAAACAGAACCGGATAATTCACTAGTATTAGTAGATTGTCCTAACAGATTTTTGATGGCTTGACGAAATGAATTGATATATATATAAGGTTTTTCCTGTTTAAATTGCTTGTAGACTTCGGCATAATCCCCCATCTTTTTTTCTAATTCAGACAACTCCTGACCGATCAAATACCCATGAAAACTGCAAGTATAACTAGCCCATGATGCATATTCAATATCTCCTGTTTCTAAACCTGCTTGATAAGCTTCGGTTAACGGTGCAATTGTCTCTTGAGTATGTTGATGCCAGTGATTGACAAATGTTTCAACAATAAAAAATGTTCTCGCTTTTAATTCCTGAGCATGAAATGTTTCCAGAACTTGTAATGCTAATTGACCAAATTCATAACCTGCCTGAATATTTCCGATAATGCCACACTGAATCAATCCATACCAAGCATAACCAAATGCAGATTCTGCTGCGTTACCATACTGCATTGATAGATTGACTTCGCTTAAAATAATTGGTGGTAGTAAATCTGGACGAGCAATATAAGCTGTTGAATTAGTACTAGCCAAAATTCTGATTGCTGCTAGTTGTTCACCTCCAGTCATATTAGGCAAGTCAATTAAACTTAAAGGAGATTTACCTAGCAATTTTAATGTTATTTTGCCTAAACCAAGCAATGTTTGCGTTTGACTAGCTTGGGGAGAGAGTTTGATACCTAAAAGATTCAGAAGTGCGATCGCAGTTTGAATCGAATTGTCAAAACGACTTTGAGCTAAATAAGATTGAATTTGAATTTCAATAGATTTAACCCGATCTAGTAAAACTTTAGCATGGCGTTCTACTTGTAGAGCGAACTCTTCTACCTTGTCAAATTCACCAATCAGATAAGCAGCCGCAGCAGCTTCTTCATGCAAAGCTAAAGCCAGGGTATATTTTCGTTCCCAGCTATCTTTTGCCAATAGCTGAATACCAAAACTAATATATTCCATTGCCGCAGTATATGCAGTAGATAGCTTCGCTTTTTGTCCAGCCAGGAGATTTAATTGTGCTAATTGATCTCTGTCTGACTGCTTAATAATTAACTTCACACCAATATTTAATTGATTAACAATCTCAAAAATCCTCTCCTCTTGCTTTTCAACAGGTGTATTATTTAATAACAGTTCCCCAATTCGCTGATGAATTGCTTGATTATCACCATCTGGGATTAGGGAATAAGCAGCTTGTTGAATGCGATCGTGCAAAAATTTATAAGTGATAGTTTGAGAACTTTTTAACTTATCTTCTGTTTCTTGCCCAATATAGAATTTGTATATTTCACTTTGAGGTAGGATGAATCCCTCTTGCAATGCTTTCCACAAATCCGATGAAGTTTCAAGTTCCGACTGTTCAGAAACAATTGCTAAAGTTGCTAAATCAAATTGATTGCCAATACAAGCTGCAAGTTTCAAAATATTCTGTGTTACTGTCGGCAGCTTCTGCAACTGCAACGCCATGAATTCGACGACATCATCAGTAAGGCTTAAGGATTTTACTGCTACAATATCACATTGCCAATAACCTAATTTTTCATCAAAAGTAATCAAATTATCTTCATAGATAGCTTTGAGGAATTGTGTACTAAAAAACGGATTACCTTTACTCTTCTGGTAAATGAGTTGAGTTAATGGGTGAGCAACTTCTAAAGAACAGCTTAGGGTATCAGCCACTAATTCATTTAAACTTAACAGACTTAGATTAGTTAATGTAATCGTGTTAATAGTAGCCTGAGCTTTCCGAATTTCTTCTAATGTAAACATTAAAGGATGGGCAGCAAAGACTTCGTTATCTCGATAAGCACCAATTATTAATAAATATCCTCCAGATGATTCACTCATCAACAATTGCATCAACTTTAAAGAGGCTGAGTCTGCCCACTGCAAATCATCTAAGAACATCACTAAGGGATGTTCCTTAGTTGTAAATAGCTCTACAAACTTTTGAAATAGTAAATTAAAGCGATTTTGTACTGCATTTCCTGATAACTTTGGTGCAGGTATTTGTTGACCAATAATTTTTTCTAATTCAGGAATAACTTCAATAATTACTTGTCCATTGTCACCGACAGCTTCCAGAATCTTAGTTTTCCAATGATGTAGCTGTTGGTCACTTTCTGTTAACAACTGCATCATTAAATTGCGAAAAGCTTGTACAAAAGCAGAGAAAGGAATATTCCGATTAAATTGGTCAAATTTACCTTTAATGAAATAGCCCCGTTGTTTAACAATGGGTTTATGAACCTCATTAACTACAGCAGTTTTACCGATACCAGAAAAACCTGCTACTAACATTAGTTCACCCCCCTTACCACGAGGGGACTCAGGGGGGTTAGCGACCCTTTCAAAGGCTGCTAATAGTTGCTGAACTTCATTTTCTCGACCGTATAACTTTTCTCTAATCAGGAAGCGATCGCACACATCCCTAGTTGCGATTTTAAAAGTTTCAATCTTATCTGTAAAACTGAGTTTTTCTAGACAAGTTTCCAAATCATATTTCAATCCCAATGCACTCTGATAGCGAGATTCAGCATTTTTTGCCATCAGCTTGAGCGTCATGTCACAGAGAACTTGGGGAACTACTTCTGCCTTTTTGAATTTAGACTTTTGAATTTTAAATTGATCTGGTTGTTTGGCAATATGACAATGTAGCAACTCCATTGGATCGTCAGTCAAAAATGGTAGTTCTCCCGTCAGCAATTCAAAAAAAGTGACTCCCAATGCATAAAAATCTGCCCGATAATCAATACCTCGATTCATCCTTCCAGTTTGTTCTGGTGCAATATAGGCTAATGTTCCTTCTAGAACATTGGGATTTTTAATTTCTTGGGTTTCTTTAGGTAATAATGAGGCAATACTAAAATCGATAATTTTAACCTGCTTTGTCTCTGGATGAATTAGGATATTTGCAGGTTTAATGTCTTTGTGAATAATTTGGTGATGGTGCAGGTAGATGAGAATATCCGCCAGTTGAATGGCAATTTCCAAAAACTCCTTTAATGTTAGTGGTTGATTTTGAATATACTCTCGTAGGGAAGTACCACCAAAATCTTCCATCACTAATGCATAGCTATTGCGATAGGTTTCTAAACTATATGGATGAATAATTCCCGGATTCTCTAAATTTTTGGCAATGGTATACTGATTACGAAACTGCAACAGTTCATTGAAGGTTGGATATTCGCGCTGTAGTAATTTGACCACAACCCCAAGCTGATCTGCTTCTCTTATGCCGCGATACACCACTGTTCTAGAACCAGCATAGAGTTTTTCTATTAGTTGATATTGGGGAATTATGGCGATCGCATCCATCTGTACTTACCTTACCATACAAGTTTCATGGCAGAAATTTATACCCTTAGTATGCCCTTGACTTGAGTATTGATAACGCCTGTGGCATTAATGAAATTTGCCAATAGATAAATAGAGACGCGAAATTTCGCGTCTCTACAACTAAAAGCCTAATTTCTCCAACACTGGCTTAGTGGAAACAACATGCCGTTCTAAACCCAGTTCTTTTGGATTAACCCCAAGTGCTAAAGCAATCAACTGGGGTAAATGCAAGACTGGTAAACCTAACTTTTGCTCAATCACCTTTTCTACCTCTGGCTGACGCGAATCTAAATTTAAGTGGCACAGAGGACAAGGTGTAACTATACAGTCAGCACCAGATGTCAAAGCGTCCTGAATATGCATCCCCGCCATCTTGAAAGATTGGGTAGTGGCATAGCTAGCTAAAGGCCAACCACAACATTGTGTTCGGCCTCGGTAATAAATTGGTGTTGCACCCACCGCCCGAAACATATTTTCCATCGCTTCCGGTTGGAATGGGTCGTCATAAGGCATGGATTTTTGAGCGCGGAGGAGATAGCAGCCATAAAAAGCCGCACATTTTAATCCAGTTAACTTCTTGGTGACACGTTTGGTAATTTCCTCTAAACCGTAATCTGTCACCAAGGCGTAGAGGAGATGTTTAACGTCAGTACTACCGCGATAAGGCGAACAACCTTCTTTATGCAGCAAGCCATTAACCTGTTCAATATAAGTAGGGTCAGAAGTCTTACATTCTTTCAGGTTTTCGTTAACATGACCGATAACACCTTGACAAGTACTGCAATGGGTAAGTAAGGGCAAATTTAATTCTTCTGCTAAAGCAATATTTCTGGCGTTAACTGTATCTTCTAGGAGTTGAGAATCTTCTTTAAATGTGCCAGAACCACAGCAAGCAGCTTTTTTAAGTTCAACTAATTCAATACCCAGTGCTTGGGTAAGGGCTTGAGTTGACTGGTAAAGTTCCCGACAGGCCCCTTGAGCAACACAACCAGGAAAGTAAGCGTATTTGAGTTTGAGTGTCTGAGATAGCATAGAGGTATATTTGGGTTAGAGCGATCGCTCTAAACAATAACTGTTTTATTACTCCTTACTCCTTGTTAGCACCAAAGTTATGATGTTTGCCGTTGAGCGGTTCTTTAACCGTCTAGGTTCAAAGCCTTAGCGTTTACATATTCTGATTGCTAGCAAGGTTGTAAATACTGACCGAGACATTGTAAAAAAATTTAGCAATAATTAGACAACCGAAGCATTGATCCGGTATCGGCAATGACCTAGCCCGCTCCCCTACTCAACTGTTCCTAAAAAATTTATCTATTTTTTTCAGGGACGGGGAAGGTTTTCTAACAGAAAAATCCTTAGTAGTATACGGGCGATCGCGCTTGACGATAAGATGTATATGCTCAAAACAATGTTTCCCGTAAAGAGCAGAACCTAGCAACTGGTTAAGGACTTTTATTATTTATGAGCCAAACGGAACTTTTTGATAAGGTCAAGAAAATCGTCATCGAACAACTGAGTGTTGAAGACCCTAATGCCGTCACACCACAGTCCAAGTTTATGGAAGATTTAGGGGCCGATTCCCTGGATACCGTTGAACTCGTGATGGCTTTGGAAGAAGAATTTGATATCGAAATTCCTGACGAAGCTGCCGAGCAGATTGTATCGGTTCAAGACGCAGTAGATTACATCAATAACAAAGTTACCGCATCAGCTTAAAAAAGTTTTGAGTTTCCAAAGTAGTTCAGATGGCAATGCCATGCCCCCTCTGGGCATTTATGGCAAAAACCACTGCTTCAACTTTTTACTGAGTGCTGCACAGTTAAAAGTTTAGGAGTTAGAGTTTTAGGAGGCAAAAGTTCGGGGTTTTCTCCATCTTTGGGTGCTTCCAAAACTCAGAACTCAGGAGTGGCTCAACGCCTCGCTAATGAAACTCAACACTATATTTAATGCCTGCTGCTTTTTCGCCACCTTTAACTGAATCATGACAGATCATACACGTAAACGCGTTGTTGTAACCGGTGTTGGCGCGATTACACCTATAGGTAACACAGCAACAGAATATTGGGATGGATTATTGAGTGGACGCAATGGTATTGACCACATCACATTTTTTGATGCGTCTAGCCATGATTGCCGCATTGCTGGTGAGGTAAAAAACTTCGATCCACACGATTACTTGGAGCGCAAAGAGGCCAAGCGGATGGATCGGTTTGCCCAATTTGGGGTTGCGGCAGCAAAACAGGCTCTAGCTGACGCGCAGTTAGTTATTAATGAACTGAATGCAGAACAGGTAGGTGTCATGATCGGTTCTGGCGTTGGCGGCATTAAGGTATTAGAAGACCAGCAAACTATCTACCTCAACCGTGGGCCAGATCGCTGTAGTCCATTCATGATACCGATGATGATCGCCAATATGGCAGCAGGATTAACGGCAATTCACACGGGTGCTAAAGGGCCAAATTCTTGCCCTGTAACTGCCTGCGCTGCTGGCTCCAACGCTGTAGGCGATGCTTTCCGCCTAATTCAAGGGGGATATGCCCAAGCAATGATTTGCGGGGGAACAGAGGCAGCTGTGACACCATTATCGGTGGCTGGGTTTGCCGCCTGCAAAGCCCTCTCTTTTAGTAATGACGATCCGGCTCATGCTTGCCGCCCCTTTGACCGCGATCGCAATGGATTTGTCTTGGGTGAAGGTTCAGGAATTTTAATTCTCGAAGAACTACAACACGCCCTCAGTCGCGGCGCTCATATTTATGCTGAAATGATCGGCTATGGTATGACCTGCGACGCATACCACATCACCTCCCCCGTCCCCGGTGGACTAGGTGCAGCGAGAGCCATAGAACTGGCACTCAAAGATGCTGGTATAACCCCTGAACAGATTAGCTACATTAATGCCCACGGTACTAGTACCCCAGCTAATGATTCAACTGAAACCTCAGCCATCAAAAAAGCCTTGGGAGAATATGCCTATAAAGTGGCAATTAGCTCGACTAAATCGATGACTGGGCACTTATTAGGCGGTTCTGGAGGTATTGAAGCAGTGGCAACAGTACTGGCGATCGCTAATGACCAAATTCCACCGACAATAAATCTGGAAAATCCTGATCCAGAATGTGACCTAGATTACGTTCCTAACTACAGCCGCGCTCAAAAAGTCGATGTGGCAATATCCAATTCTTTTGGGTTTGGCGGTCATAATGTCACACTGGCCTTTAAGAAATACGTTTAAAAGAGGCAGGGGAGCAGGGAGCAGGGGAGGTGAGGGAGACAAGGGGACAAGGAGATAAACAAAACTCCAAACTCTTAACTCAGCACTCAGCACTCAGCACTCCTAACGCCCCATGCCCAAAGTATCAGAAATATCATTCCGATATAAAGTAAGCGTTCAGCATGACCCAATTATCAGCTTGATTTATCACCACAAACTCAGGAGATCCCGCTTGTCCATCGATAAGCGAGAATGGGATGATGAGGATACTGTGGGGAATCTAAAATAACCCCAGCAAAAGAAGCTACGAAGAGTGTTAACCCGTCGTTAAAAACAAGAGACTATGACTGTTGCAACCCAATCCGCTAAAGAATTGTCCGTCGAAGAACTGGCTATTAACTCGATCCGCTTCTTGGCTATTGATGCCGTAGAAAAAGCAAAATCGGGACACCCAGGATTACCAATGGGCGCGGCTCCGATGGCTTTTGTCCTCTGGGATCGCTTCATGAAGTTTAATCCCAAGAATCCCAAATGGTTTAACCGCGATCGTTTTGTCTTGTCTGCCGGTCATGGCTCGATGTTGCAGTATGCCCTGCTCTACTTGATGGGCTACGATAGCGTCACCATTGAAGATATCAAACAATTCCGTCAGTGGGAATCCAAAACACCTGGACACCCCGAAAACTTCATGACTCCAGGCGTGGAAGTCACAACTGGGCCTTTAGGTCAAGGAATTGCTAATGGAGTTGGTTTAGCGATCGCCGAGGCGCACCTTGCCGCTAAATACAACAAACCCGATACCAAGATTGTTGACCATTACACCTACGTAATTTTAGGTGACGGTTGCAACATGGAAGGAATTTCCGGTGAAGCTTGTTCTTTTGCAGGACACTTGGGATTAGGCAAACTCATCGCTCTGTACGACGACAACCACATTTCCATCGACGGTTCCACAGATGTGGCATTTACCGAAGATGTTTCCAAGCGTTTTGAAGCCTATGGTTGGCACGTTCTGCACGTCAAAGATGGTAATAGCGATTTAGCAGCGATCGCCAAAGCAATTGAAGAAGCTAAATCTGTCACCGATAAACCATCAATGATTAAGGTGACAACCACTATCGGTTACGGTTCCCCCAACAAACAAAACACTGCTGGTATTCACGGTGCTGCTTTGGGTGGAGACGAAATAGCATTGACTCGGAAAAATTTGGGTTGGGAATACGAGCCTTTTGATATTCCGCAAGAAGCCCTCAACCATACACGCAAAGCAGTTGAACGCGGTGCAGGCTACGAAGACGAATGGAACAAAACATTTGCTGACTACAAAGCTAAGTATGGCCAAGAAGCGGCTGAATTTGAACGTTACCTAAGCGGCAAGCTACCCGATGGTTGGGATAAGGTACTACCCACCTACACCCCTGAAGACAAAGGACTGCCCACCCGCAAACACTCAGAAACTTGCCTCAACAAACTAGCGGCAGTTTTACCTGAACTGATTGGTGGTTCGGCTGACTTAACCCACTCCAACTTGACCGAAATCAAGGGCAAGGGCGACTTCCAAAAAGGAGAATACCAAAACCCCAACATCCACTTTGGGGTGCGGGAACATGCTATGGGCGCAATCTGTAATGGTATAGCGCTACACAGTTCGGGATTAATCCCCTACGGTGCGACCTTCTTAATCTTCACAGATTATATGCGTGCTGCCATCCGCTTATCCGCCCTTTCTCAAGCTGGCTCGATTTGGGTGATGACTCACGATTCCATTGGACAAGGTGAAGATGGCCCAACACACCAACCCATTGAAACTCTCGCTTCCTTGCGAGCCATTCCTAATTTAACCGTGTTCCGTCCCGCAGACGGTAACGAAACCTCTGGCGCTTATAAAATAGCGATCGAGAAAGCGAAGCAAAACGCTCCATCTCTGTTGGCATTCACTCGTCAAAACGTCCCCAACTTGGCAGGTACATCGATTGAGGGCGTAGCCAAGGGTGGATACACAGTGGTGGATAGCCAAGGTACACCTGATATCATCTTGATTGGCACTGGTTCAGAATTGAGCCTCGCCGTCGGTGCAGCCGAAAAACTCAAGGCTGAAGGTAAGAAAGTTCGTGTCGTCTCGCTACCTTCATGGGAACTGTTTGAAGCACAGGATGCGGCTTATAAAGAATCCATTCTGCCGAAAGCTGTCACCAAGCGTTTGTCTGTAGAAGCTGCTAGCAGTTTCGGCTGGCACAAGTATGTGGGTACTGAAGGCGATTGCGTTAGTATTGATCGCTTTGGTGCTTCCGCTCCAGGTGGTGTTTGTTTAGAGAAGTTTGGTTTTAGCGTTGATAATGTTTTAGCTAAGGCTAAACAATTGTTGGGTTAATAGCAACAGAATATTCTCAAAATTGTGTGGGGTGGGCTGAAAGGCCCGCCTTTTTTTAACGCAAAGGAACGCTGAGGTAAACGCAGAGGTTCGCTGAGTAAGATTGTTTATAATTAAGATAATTATTTTATAAATGGAGGAAATTATGCCAGAAGTTGCTAATTATTACCAAGAAGTGAGTAATTGTATATCATCAATTGTTGAAAAGCTAATTAAAGGTAATAGCTTATATCAAGTTAAGTTAAACCAACAAGAAATGATGGAAATGTTATTAGAACTCTTTGGAGAGTTATCACCAGAGGAAATGAGAGCTATAACCGAGCATGAACTGACACGCAGAATTGATAAGATTCTTGTCTTAGAAGCGGTTTCTGGTACATTAAATGATTTGACCCCAGAGCAAATCAAAATGTACGATGAGGCAGTAAAGCGAAAATAGACAAAGTGGCTTATTTATTAGATACAAATATTGTTAGTTACATTTTGAGGAGAAATGCGACTGTTGGTAAGAAACTACGGGATGCTAATCGTTCAGGACAATAAGTTTTTATCAGTTGTATAACTTATTATGAAGTTAAAAGAGGGCTTTTGTATGTAACTGCTACGAGGCAGATAGCAGAATTTAATCAGTTTTATAGAAAATATGAAGTTTTATTTTTGGATGATATAGAAATTATTGAGAGAGCATGTGAAATTCATGTGGATTTACAACGTAGGGGTTTGAAGATACAAGAGCAAGATATATTGATAGCAGCTACAGCGATCGCACGCGGATTAATTCTGGTTTCCAATGACTCTGACTTGCTGCGAGTTGAAGGACTAAGCTTGGATAATTGGCTATTAACAGATTCTTAGAAATAACACCTTCGTTTCTACTTAAATTTATATCTATCCTTGTGACACTTGTGTTTAGAAACCAGATTTTTTTGAAAACCCGGTTTTTAATCCTAAATTCCTACTAAATTGTCTAAAATAGCCCTAGCGCGAGAATCGTTTACTCCTCCTGCTGTCCGATAAAAAACCTCCCATTCATCAGAAGTAATTTGTAAATACGATTTGTATTTATCTGCTGATGCTCTCAACTTTTGTTTGTAATCTGGATAGGAATATATTTTAAGGTAGCGTCCGCGATTACCTGTGCGGCGAACCTTTACTTTCCACTCACGATTTTGGCTGTCACATAAAACTGTTTCTCCTAAATAATGTTTACCGCTATGGCGTGTATTGTCGATTAGTTTACTGGCATCTTGAACGATTTCTTTACCAAGCAAATATAAATCTAATATCATTTACGTTTCCCTCCAAAAGTATTTCAAAATAGGGGTTTTAAATTTAATTCCCCTGATTGCTCAATTTAAAAACAAGTTGAAAGCTAACTTAATTATCCAAAAACTGACTTTTTCATCCCATAAATAGCTAATCCAGCAACTGCACCAGTCCCAGCAAATCCTACTAAACCTATTCCGTAAGCACTTCCTCCAATTGCTAAACCTGCACCTCCAATACTGTGGTACACAGTAACTCCCACCACTGCGCCTACTGTTGCAAAGGTAAATGATTCATTGATATTTTGAATGATATCCACGTTTTTGAACTCTAGATAACTTTTTATCAGCTTATTTAATTTTTTGAGGGAATGCTACCAAAGAAATACGTAATTAAAATCAAGATTCATTGAATATTAATAGCGGCTACAGCGATCGCACGCGGTTTAATTCTGGTTTCCAATGACTGCGGGTTGAAGGACTAAGCTTAGAATTGTATCTATCACACTATTACGTATATTTATGTAATAGTGTGCTTAACTTTTATTATCAGTCTGATAGCTGTATTAGTTGCTTATACTTAAATATACGCCCACAAAGCCATCACTCGATATTCAACCTAAAGTTCTGTCTTCCGTGCCTCTAAGGATTTTTTAATTCCTTGAACTTAGGTTGAACTTAATGAATTCTTTCTCTCAGTAATTGTTCTTCTAAAGCAGCAATGCGATTATATGCTGCTGTTAATTGCGCTGTCAGTCGTTGTATTTGAATTTCTGGTGTTATGTTATCTCCACTTTGACGGTGCATATCTAGATAAATACCATCTGTCAATACATCCTTATGTTCCATTTCTGGATTCAAACTTATACGTCTGATTTGATAGCCTCCAGCCGCGCCGTTTTCCTGATAATTATCTTTTACTTGTGTATTCGCTAAAGAACACTCTGAGAAAGCTTGAGTGACTTTGATATCAAGTTGATCAATCACTTGGCAGAGGGCATCCAGTTTTTCGCTTAAAGTCAGGATCTGCTGCTGTAATGGCTCCATTTAATACCCTGTATCCGTATATTTTCTTTATGCTATTCAATTTATTCACAATCTTAACTATACTTATGGATTATTTAAGTATTGATAATTTTTGATGCAAATGTGACATTTAAATGATTACTTCCAAACACAAGTAAATGTTGATACAAGTCCTATTAAGTAAATTTATGGGTGAAAATTCATTTTTAGGTACGAATTCGCCGGAAAAATCGTTAACTTGAATTAAATAACGCGATGTGCGACTTATTCTTAAAACCCCGCTTCCATTCTTTTCCCCGAAGGGAGAGAGGCTTTGACTCTTGCTTCCCTTCTGTACTAGGGAAGGGGTCGGAGATTAGGTTTGAGAGTAAAGTTGCACACAGCGTTAAGTATTCAAAATTATCGGCATTATCAAGCAAAAATACAGGTGATTTTCCAACTCCATTTTTTTTAGATAGTCAACCCTGGTAAATCTCTGCTTAGAGTGTTCCAAAAAATAAATGATCCAAAACCCGTCATTGCGAGCGAAGCGAAGCAATCGCAAGGGCTGGGATTGCTTCGCTTCGCTCGCAATGACAATTGAGCATTTTTTTACTTGGAGTACTCTTAATATTAGGTATAATCAAAAATCTCAAATCCAAAATCAATGGATCGACGATCTTTTTTACTAAGTACAAGCACACTGGTACTTTCACAACTGCTTTTTGGTTGTGGTGGAAACAAGCCGACGCAACTAAAAGTACAACTATTAAAAGGTTCTATACCTAGTCAGTTGGTAAATCAGTTCCGCAATGGTTTGCAGCAACAGGCGCAGTTAAAGTTTGCTCCAGTCGAGCAGATACAAGATTTATTTCAGCAATTACAAAATTGGCAGCAAAAACCAAAATCTATCGATGAGCAAGGATGGAGCCGTTTTATACCCTTTAGGCAAGGTCAAAAAACGGCTGATGCAGACCTCGTGACGTTAGGAGATTACTGGCTAAAAGCAGCTATTGAGCAGAAACTCATTCAACCACTCCAAGAGGTACAGGGAAATCAATTAAAGCAATGGTCTGTTTTAGATGAAAAGTGGAAAAAATTAGTAACACGCAACGATCAAGGTAACTTGGATACTCAAGGAAAAGTTTGGGGTGCGCCTTATCGGTGGGGTAGCACGGTGATTGTTTATAACCGTGATAAGTTGGAAGAATTAGGTTGGATACCCAAAGATTGGAGTGATTTGTGGCGAGATGGAATGCAGCAACGCATTTCTCTACTTAATCAACCACGAGAAGTTATTGGTCTAGTCTTAAAGAAGCTAGGAAGGTCTTACAACACGGAGAATATTGACCAAGTACCAGACTTGGAAAAGGAATTACAGACATTAAATCAACAGGTAAAGTTCTACAGTTCCAATAACTACATAGAACCTCTAATTATGGGAGACACTTGGCTAGCTGTTGGTTGGTCAAGTGATGTACTGCAAGTTCTGGGACGTTATCCGCAACTTGGCGCAGTTATCCCCCAATCGGGAACAGCAATATGGGCAGACTTGTGGGTACGTCCGGCAGGTATTACTAAGAATACCTTATCAGATCAATGGATTGATTTTTGTTGGCAACCAAGCATAGCTAAACAAATTTCAGTGTTAACTAAAAGTAATTCCCCAATTTCTACAAATATTACTGCTTCCGACATTCAAGAACCATTACGGAGCCTGTTACAAAGCGATCGCCAAGTTTTCGATAAAAGTGAGTTTTTGCTTCCCTTATCGCCATCTATAATAAAACAATACGAATCTTTATTCGCCAAAATGAAGGTTTAATTGGGTATTGGGGATTGGGGATTGGGAATTGGGTATTGAAATTTTCCCATCTCCCTGATTTTCTCCTGACTTCCAACTCCTAACTCCTAACTACTTATTAGACCTCTTGCATAAATGCTTAAATTGTCATATTGAGCGGGGCTAAACAGAGTAGTGAGATTCTTCTCTCCACTGCGTTCCGTTCAGAATGACATTCTTGATTTTTTGACTTTTGCAAGAGGTCTATTACAAGGAACGCTGTAACCCTATCTTGTTCTTGAGAGTGGTTTGAATACTGCATAAAGCTGGGCTTGTACTGAAGTTGCAAGTGTAGGTTGCTAAGGGTTCTTTTTGATAGTTAAATACCCGGACGTTATAACCAAAGTTACGTGCTGCGCTACCCAAGCGATTTACGAAGTCGTAGCGTTCTACATACTCTAGTAAGCTCCAAATTTGCTGATTCACGATCAAGTCTACTCGTGCAGGTTCTTTGTCAGAAGCTGGATATGCTATCCAATTATCCAATAGCTTTCTCTCAGAATTCTGTTGTGCCCACCATAAACTGGGAACGGTTAATCCTTCTGGGTTTATGGTGTTAGCTGTGATTACCGAGTATTTTGGCTTGGTCAATAAGTCTAGTTCTAGAGGCGCACTAGAAGGCGACGGTATTGGGGGAGTTTGTGCTAGTGAGGGCGAGACTAGTAAAGTGGTGAAACTAATGGTTAGTAATAATAAAAATGATGTTTGGCGATGGCTGCGCCAACGCCTGCCGTAGGATGCCCAAAGGGGTGTAGGGTCGCACAATTTAGGTATATGCATAGCTGATACTAATTCGTAATTCGTAATTCGTAATTAAGGCAGTAGTAAAAATTCGCACATTTTAATTAATGTTTAATGGCAACGATGCGAATTCTTCGATAGTCTGCTATCCAAGTTCCTTGTTGATACAGTGTTGGCTTGAGATATTCCTCAACGACGCGAATTACTTGTATTTGTTGCTCACTAGAAAGTCCTGTTAAAAAACTGCTGGCGAACATCTGAATCCAGTTTGCCATACCTGCTTCCCCTTCTGCTAAAGGAGTTGGACGAGCATAAAGCATGGCATGAATGACATCAAAGCCTTGGTGTTCTAGTAAGGTGGCGTATTCAGCAATACTAGGGAAATACCAGGGATTTAGGGCTTGTGTGGGGATGTTAATTGCTTCTAAGGCGCTTTCTAAAGCTGTGGCGATCGCTTGCACATTTCCCTTACCACCAAATTCTGCCACAAAACGGCCTCCGGGTTTTAGGGATTGATGGATGGAAGCGATCGCGCTATCTGCTTCTTTCACCCAATGTAATACAGCGTTGGAAAACACAGCATCTAATGGCTTGTCTACTTGAAAGTTCCTAGCATCAGCAACATTAAAGCGGATATGGGGATAGTTTTCTCTAGCCTTTTCTATCATTGCGGGTGCAAAATCAACTCCCATGACTTCAGCACCAGCTTGGGCAATTTTTTCTGTGAGTTGTCCAGTACCACAGCCAAGATCCAAAATAGATTCTCCTGGCTGAGGGTTGAGGAATTTTAGCAAGTCCTCACCATACTGCCAGACAAAAGCATGTTTATCTTGGTAAAGAGCAGCATCCCAAGAGTTTTTAGGTATCGAAAGATTATTCATAAATAGTGAAATTACAGTGTGTTAATTTGCCGATTCATCACCGCCTAATCATCACAATAAAAAAGATTTTTAATTATGTCCAATATATATTTTCACCTTAACTAATATTTTAAAGATATGAGTTTAGGTAACAGATGGAACTACGACACTTGCGCTACTTTGTCACCTTGGCGGAAGAATTGCACTTTGGACGGGCGGCGGAACGATTACACATTGCCCAACCTCCCCTAAGTCAACAAATTCGGCAGCTAGAGGGAGAATTGGGTTTTGAACTGTTTTACCGCACGAAACGAAAAGTACAGTTAACAGAAGCGGGGCAAGTGTTTCTGAGTGAAGTGCAGCAAATTATGAGGCAATTACAACAGGCAATCCAAGTCGGGCGGCAAACCAGTCGTGGCGAAATTGGACAGTTGGTAGTCGGCTTTGTCAGTTCTGCGGCGTATAATATTTTGCCAACTATTCTGCAAACCTTTCGTAGTTGCGTTCCTGGTGTGAGCATCGAGTTGCATGAACTGACAACAGATCAACAGTTAGAGTGGTTACGAGAAGGTCGAATGGATGTAGGATTATTGCGTCCACCTGTTGAAGAAAATAAATTTAGTTGCGAAACAATTTTTCAAGAGTCGCTGATGGTGGCACTACCTGAAGCACATTTGCTAGCGAGTCAATTTAATGTATGTTTGACATCCCTTGCCAATGAACCGTTTATTTTATTTCCCAGGATATTAGCACCAGGACTTTACGACTTAATCATTAGTCTCTGCCAGCAAGCAGGTTTTAGTCCCAAGGTTGCCCAAGAAGCTATCCAGATGCAAACGATTGTCAGCCTAGTAGCAGCCGAGATGGGTGTGGCGATCGTCCCAGCATCTTTGCAAAATTTGCAACGGATTGGGGTAGTTTATAAAACTTTACAAGAACCTACGCCAAAAGTAGCGATCGCAATGATTTGGCGAAAAAACGAGACATCGCCAACTGCGTTACGGCTTGTGGAAATAGTTAAACAAGCTGCCCAGCAATGGTAAATAGGGCAGCTTGCAATTATTATCGCAATGCAGACACTCCCATAGGGCCACGAGTTACGCCCAATTGATTTTGCAGTTTCAACTCGCGCCAGAGTTGGGAACCTGTAATCTCGCCTTGCAGTAGTTGAGTATAAAAATGTATTGTTTTACTCACTTGTTCTGGTGTTTCATTGACAAACTCAATGCGAAACTGACGTAATCCCAGTTCTATGAGGCGCTGTACGTACTCGGCTCCAGTTTGAGCAGTGCCGTTAAATACAGTATTGCGGCAACCGACATCGGCTTTGAGAACGTGTTCGCTGCCTACACGGTCTTTTAATTTCACTTCCTGTTTTTCACAAGGTCGTCCACAGTTAGTGTAATCTGTACCTGTCGAGAGAAAGGCACAAAATACACAATGCTCCATGTGAAACATCGGCATGTGTTGATGGATTGTCACCTCAAACCACTGGGGTGGGCAACTGGTGAGCAGGTCTTGCAGTTGGGTAATATTTAGGTCATAGGATGCCGTCAGCCTTTCTAAACCAAAGTGTTGCTGAAAGTAGCCTGCTGTTAAAGGATTAGCAACGTTGAGCGAAAAATCTCCAATACAACGGTCTTGGGCAAAAAATTGTAGTTGATCATAATTCCGCACCAGATAGCCATCTGCTTCACAGGCACGTACTTGCTGCAAAATCCAGTTTTCCCCAGGTTTGGTAATTCGGGGTGGTGCAACCCAAATTGTGGGAAATGGGGATTGTTGCCTTTGTTTATGTACTAGCTGCACCGCTTCTCGGTAGGCGCGGGGGTCTTCAAATTCACAGTACAGTGTTTCAATACCAGCTTTGAGGGCGGCTTGCAGTTGCTTGAGATTTCGTACTAGGACGATGAGTGAAGGAGATGTAGCTTTAGCTTCCCGCAGGGTGGGAGATGAGGGGAGTAAATTTTGGAAAGAGACATCAGAATGTAATTGCCAGCGTTTGGGTTGACTTCGCAATTCTTCCAACTGTGCTACGATTTCCCGCCGCATCCGGTTTAACTCACTGACGGGTAGAATAGCGCCGCTAAGGTGGTTGGTTAGTGTTCCTAAACAGAAAGGGGTGTTACCGAGACGACCAAATTGTTCTTGTAAACGCTCTGTATCTAAGGGTTTGGTGTGCGCTTCCACCAGAGAAATTGCAGATTCTACCTGTACAATATTACCGAGTTTATCGCGGGCGATCGCAATCAACGCCTGACCAATTTCTCCATAAACCTCTACATCAATTGGACGCTGAAATTGAGGATTCTCGCCAGCAAAACTTTGACGTAGTTGCTTATCCAATTCTGGATCATTGGTTTTCCAAATGCGATCGCCTATATGCACTCGCCGCAGGTTCAAATCATTTCGCCCAAATGTCAGCATGGTTTCTTTACCTTTGGACACCACAGCATAAACCCGGCCGCCTTCTTCCTTCGCCTCTGGATGACCGCAGTCAAATACTATTCCATCCCCTGGTTTTACAGGCGCTTCCAGTTTGACTGTTACCTGTTCGTTGTGAATGCGGCTGACTTCACCTAAATAAACCCCACGTTTTTTACCAAAGCGGGCGTGAACTAGTTCCTGATTATTAATCCCGCCAAACCAACCCGTGTAGAGTCCGCGAGAAAATGCCATTTCTAAGTTGTAGTGTTCTTGATCTGATTGACCTCTCCCCCAGCCCCTCTCCGAAACGGAGAGGGGAGCTTTTATTCCCCCTTCCCTCGCAGGGAAGGGGGTTAGGGGGTTAGGTCTTTCCAATTCCGCCATCACTCCATCCAAGGCTTGGCGATAAACGCGGGTGACATTAGCAACATACTCTGGAGCTTTTAGGCGACCTTCAATTTTGAGACAAGTTACTCCTGATTTCACCAAATCTGGCAGAACATCCAACCCTGCTAGGTCTTGAGGACTGAGTAAATATTTGCGATCTTTTAAATTTACAACTTCCCCATCAGCAATTAAATCGTAGGGCATCCGGCAAGCTTGGGCACATTCACCTCGGTTGGCAGAACGTCCACCTAAAGCCTCACTAGTCAAACACTGACCGGAATATGCCACGCACAAAGCACCGTGAACAAAGACTTCCAAGGGCAGCGAAGTTTCTTGTTGGGCAATCTGCTGCTGAATTTTATTAATTTCCTGAAGAGAACATTCACGCGCCAGCACTACCAATTGACAGCCGAGGGACTTGGCAAATTCCACGCCAGCCGCACTGGTAATAGTCATTTGGGTGGAAGCATGGATGGGAAAATCGGGTGACAGGTGACGGATAAGACGGCATATACCCACATCCTGAATGATCACCGCATCCACACCTGCTGCAATGATTGTGCGGAGATATTGCTGTGCTTCTGCTAGTTCTTGGGGAAATATTAGTGTGTTGACAGTGACATAACCCTTTACGCCGCGACGGTGGAGGAATGCCATCAATTGGGGTAAGTCTGCCTCAGTAAAATTTTGTGCCCGCATTCTGGCGTTGAAGCGATCCAAACCGAAGTAAATCGCATCTGCCCCATTTTCCACAGCAGCTTTGGCACATTCCCAATTACCTGCTGGCGCGAGTAATTCAGGGCGTTGAAGGGAGGGTTGGGAAGGGGAGCGTAGGCGTAGCCCATCGGAGATATCGCTTTTCATCAGATTTAGGAGAGGTTAACTAGCACCATAGTGATTTTATCTAAGTTATTAGGGGATGGTGCGTTTTGCCGCAGGCATCGCTATCGCCACGCTAGTGTTTTAGTTTACCTGGAGGTGATGAGAAAATGATCCTGGGTTCAAATATTGTGTGTACATTGTCCACTAATATCAGTTATGCTGTAGATAGAGACTCAGCTAAAGGCGAGAATTAGCCATGTCAGAAATATCATCTGCAAAAGATTGCCGCATCGATTTACGAGTTACCCAAGAGCAAAAAGAACTATTAGAACGGGCTGCGAGTCTTAAAGGAATTTCTTTGAGTGCTTATACACTTTTTCATATTTTGCCAGTTGCCAAGCAAGATATAGATGCAAATGAAAAGCTTGTGCTGTCGAATCGTGATAGAGATTTGTTTATGTCAGTAATGGAAAATCCGCCAGAACTGAAGGGAAAACTCAAATCTGCTATTCACAAATATAGACAGAAGTATGACAAGTGATAGCGAGGCAAGATGGAATTTTGTACCAATTGATAAAACGCATCAAAAAGATTCTTTTGATTGCGGTTATGCAATTTTAAATGATTATCTTAAGAAATATGCACGCCAAAATAATAATAAAGGGATTGCTAAAACATTTGTAGCAATTCCGGCATCAGGAAGCTTGAAGATTGATGGCTATTATACTGTCAGTGCCAGCGTTATTAAGTATGAATCATTACCGGAATCTTATAATCGTGGAATGCCTGCCTATCCGATTCCAGCAATGCTGATTGGGAGATTAGCTGTAAATAACTCGGTTAAAGGACAAGGTTTAGGAGGTGAATTATTAGCTGATGCTTTCTATCGTGCTGTTCGTGCTTCTCAAGAAATTGCTATGTGCGCTGTGAGAGTTGATGCTATCGATTTACAAGCAAAAGAATTTTATCTCAAGTATGAGTTTATTCCTTTTCAAGATAATGAACTCTCATTATTTTTGCCGATAGCAACGATAGTTAGAGAGTTTAGTTAACAGAGCTATATAAATTTTAAAGGTTACTGTGAAAAGAGCGATCGCTTTTCATCAGATTTGGATAGTGCTAAGTAGCATTATCTAATTAGGTTATGCTGTGATCTTGTACTTACTTAAAAAGTATTCTAGTTCTTCATCACTACCATACCTACTTAAAACTTGAAGCCTTATCTCAGTCCTATTATCTTCAGACCAATCTTCTATATCTGTGTAACCTCTAGGAAAGCCTAATGCTTCCTCCAAATCTTCGATTGACCATCCAAGTTTTTCAAGCCCTTTCACAGTGAAAATTATTCTAGGATCAACATAAACGTCAAATTTTCGATAGCATTTGCAAATAATTTCTAAAACTTCAGTAAAATAGTTATGACA
Organism: Nostoc sp. UHCC 0252; assembly: GCF_034931145.1. Classification (NCBI taxonomy): domain Bacteria; kingdom Bacillati; phylum Cyanobacteriota; class Cyanophyceae; order Nostocales; family Nostocaceae; genus Nostoc; species Nostoc sp. UHCC 0252. The sequence goes on from NZ_JAYGHE010000030.1 coordinate 24,275, forward strand.
AAGTTGAAGCACTTCACCATCAGGAATGTCTTTTACATTTAAATCTTTTGCAAATTCAAATCTATAAGAATAGACAATCTCAAGAGGTTGTCCTCCAAAGAAACCACTGTGAGTAATAGGAATGGTTCCTGTCTTCTGAACTTGATTTCTTAACTCCACAAAATATTTAGCAAGATTACTACTTTTTAATTTCTCTTGCTGTTGAGGATACCATTCATTAAAACCAGGGTATTTAGACATGACAGCTTGCAGACAGAAAGTAATACTTCTTGCAGCCGAAACAAACGCACTAAATATATACTTAAATTCTTGGTAGCTGTCTTGTTTGTTTTTCAACATATCGAGGAAATAATCTGTTTCGGCAACTTTATCAACTACAAGGTAAAACCCTTTCTCAGGAAAAATGAATTTATCTGTGTTTTGATTCATAAACTCTACTATTTAGTAATTTATATTTTATTTATATAGTACATTTATACCAGTGAGATAGTAACACAGTTGTTTAAATTTAGGGTAAATGCCCAAAAAAATCAGAGAGTTAAAAGCAATTTTGTTGAAGGCTGGGTTTGTCTATCGTCCTGCTAAAGGTAGTCATACCTTCTGGACTCACCCATTGATACCTGACGAACCAGTTACGATTGCGGGAAAAGATGGAGATGATGCACCCCGATACTTGGAAAAGCAAGTCAATCGTGTTTTGAAACAATTAGAAAAAATAGAGGAGGAATAATGAACGATCGCTACAGTATGGTAATTCAATGGTCAGATGAGGATAATTGCTACTTAGTACACTTACCGGAATTCCCTTGGCAGCAATTCCACACTCATGGTAAGACTTATGAAGAAGCCGCTAAACATGGACATGAAGTGATTGAATCTCTGATTGAATGGTATGAAGAGCAAGGAAAACCTCTACCAGAGCCAATTACTTTCCCTCAGAAACCATTAAAAGTGGCTTAAATCTTTTTAAGATACTCTGCACAAGTAGGGTCGCACCCTTACCCCAATCCCTCAATATCAGCACTTTCCCCTTCCGACTCAACAGGCTCAAACTTAACTTTGTTGTATAAATCCTGTAGAGAAATCTCAAAGGGTACGGTTACAAGTGCGATCGCTTCATCTTCTTCATCATATTCACGAAGCGTCCATTGCTTTTTACCAATTTTAGAGAATTGCTCTACATAAATTCTTGTTTGGTCAATTAACAGATATTCTTGAAAGGTAGAAATAGTTCGGTAAGCTTCAAATTTATCTTGGCGTTCGCATAGCGTCTCCGCAGGAGAATCGTAGCCTTTGGTAGATTTTGATAAGACCTCAACAATAATATGTGGATTCAGAATTACATCCTTCCGGTTGTTAAAAAACTCTGGTTCACCTGCCAGAATCATCACATCTGGATAGGTATAGGTAAGCTTTTGGAGTATCCATAGACGAACATCACCCATAAAAACCCGGTAGTTCTGCTTTTTAAAAGCGAAATTTAACTCAGTACTTAAGTTGAGTGCTATTTGATTATGATTTACTGTTCCACCCGCCATAGGAATTATTTCCCCATCAATGTATTCACTTTTGTAGTCAGCAGCTTCTTCTAGCTCTAAATATTCCTCTGGGGTATAGTATCGCTGTTTTGTTATTTGCATAATTTTATCAGGTAGCAATGTTTAACGATACGGAGCGTCTAATGACTCATGTTTACTGAACAGTTTAACGTGGTTAGATAGAGATGTTATGTACTTTGTAAAAAGTGAGCGTAGGCGCAGCCTAACTTAGGCATCGCTATCTCAATTCACAAAATAGCTCACATACTATTGATAACCAGCTGCTTGTAACAGAAATAACTTGGCATAACGTCCTCCTAGCTTTAACAATTCTTCGTGAGTTCCTTGTTCTATAACTTCCCCATTTTCTATAACTAAAATTTTGTCAGCCATTCGTACCGTTGAGAAGCGATGGGAAATCAAAAGTACCATCTGATTTTTAGTAACAGTGCGAAAATGATTGAAAATCTCAAACTCAGCTTGGGCATCTATTGCTGATGTTGGTTCATCTAACACCAAGATATCTGCTTGCGATCGCATAAAAGCACGAGACAAAGCAATTTTCTGCCACTGTCCCCCAGAAAGTTCCTGTCCTCCCTTAAACCAACGACCAAGTTGAGTCTGGAAACTTTGGGGTAATTGGTCAATAAAAGATTGCGCCATGCCTTTTTCAGCAGCAGTTTGCCAACGGTTTTTGTTTTCGAGATGTTCTACATCGCCCACGCCAATATTCTCACCCACAGTAAACTGGTAGCGGACAAAGTTCTGAAAAATCACACCAATCCGACGACGCAACACATCCACATCCCATTCCTGCAAGTCCAAACCATCTAAGAAAATTCGCCCAGAGTCAGGGGTGTAGAGTCGGGTAAGTAGTTTGATTAAGGTAGTCTTACCAGAACCGTTTTCACCGACAATTGCCAGTTTCTCTCTGGGTTTCAAGTGCAGCGAAATGTTTGTCAATGCTGGCTTAGAAGTTCCTGGGTAAGTAAATGATACGTTCTCAAAACGAATACCATCTTGAGGATTTAAACCAATGGTTGCGTTACCCCAAGACTTTGGTACTTTCTCTTCGAGGAAATCGTAGAGATTTGATAAATATAGGTTATCTTCATACATCCCTCCAATAGAAGTCAGGGCATTGGAAAAAGTAGATTGTCCTTGGCGAAATACAGTGAGATACATTGTCATATCTCCCAAAGAAATCCTACCTCGAACTGTTTCTAGCACAATCCAAGCGTATGCTACGTAAAAAGCGCCAGTACTAACTAAACCCAGGAGATATCCCCACACTCCTCGTCGCAGAGTCAAATCGCGGTCTTCGCCGTAGAGTTGATCGAATAGGTTGCGGTAACGTCCTAGCAGCATCTCTCCTAGTTGGTAGAGTTTGACTTCTGTGACAAAATCTTCTCTTGCTAGCAGATTTTCTAAGTAGTGCTGTTGACGGGTTTCTGCCGCACGCCAACTAAATAATCGAAAGCCTTCCCCAGCAAACTTTGTTTCGGCAATAAATACAGGTATGGCAGCTAAAATCAGCATTAGCACCGCCCAAACTGAGAAATTCACTAGCAAAATACCGTAGGTGAACAGGGAAAGAGCATTTTGCACTAACCCAAAGGTGCGGTTTACTAAAGAAAGGGGACGAACAGATGCTTCTCGTCGGGCATTGGTCAATTTATCATAGAATTCTGAATCTTCAAACTGCCTGAGATCGAGTGTCAGCGCCTTTTCTAAGATGAGTACATTTACCCGTTGACCCAGTAGCGCCCGTAATAACGATTGACAAATGATGATTCCCCGTTGACCGCCTGCTAGTAAAATTACAGCGATCGCTTCTAATCCTACATAAGATAGGGAAGGATAAATATTGACAAAACTATTGCTTTGTGAGTTAACTTGAGAGGCAACTACCACTGCATCCACAATTAACTTACTGATGTAGGATATCGCCGCCGGCAATAGACCAGCTACCAAAGTTAAACTCGCCAGAAGAATAGTAAGCGATCGGCTAGTAGTCCATACTAGGCTTACAGCCCGTCCACTGTAGCGGAAAACCGTCAGCGATTGCCGCAGGATATTTCTTTTTTTTTAATCTTCATCTTTTTTTGGGCGAGATACCCCAGCTTGGGCGAATCTTCCTGACTCTATTAAATCTTTATTAATTTTACATTTTTCTGAGAATGTTCGCCGAAAACCCCGAAGTTAAAACCTAAAAACTTTTTGGGGTCTTTATGTTTCGGGGTGGTCACGCCATTTCACGAAATAATTGATACAAATCACTTTTCTTACCTCCCCTGCCCCCTTGCCTCCTCATCCCCACAATCTTCTACCAGCTTTGCCACTTAATCTTTCATGAGTATCTTCCAATAAAGCTGGAATATCTAACTTTTCTGGACATTTGGGCAAACAGTCACCGCATTCTGTACATCGGTTGCCTTTCATTCCAGGAAACCAGTGACCCGCATTTTCAAACATTCCGTAACGATATTGTCCATAATCTTTCATATCGTATGCCACTGCAAGATTTCGTAACCGCAATACCTCTGGAATATTGATATTTTCTGGACATGGCAAACAGGCATAACACTGGCTACATTTATCAGTTTTTAAAGCAACTTTTTGCTGATTTTCTAACCTCTGGAAAGCAGAATTTTCTGCTGATGTTAACCCTCCATCATCGTCAGCGATTTGCAAAGGTTCCTTTAATTCATCTGGGTTGGCCGGGCCTATACTCAAAGTAGTAATACGGTTGTCAGAAAGTAAAAATCGATAGTTTAGCTCTAAGGGTGAATACGGGTAGCATAGGTCTTTTAGAGTTTGAGGCGGCGTATACAACTGTCCTCCCTTGTCGGCAGGGGAAATAATGAAAATACCCATGTCGTTTTGAGCAGCTAGTTGAATTGCTGGTGCGTGCCGTTGAAAAAAATAGTAATAATGTAGATTGACAAACTCAAATAAATTTGTCTTGATAACTGCCTGAATTACCTCTAATGACCCGTGGCTGGAAAAACCAACGTGTCGCACTCGACCATCAGCAATAGCTTCCTCCACGGCTTGCATACAGCCATTTTTGGCTTGCACCCACTCTAAATGCTGCCAAGTGTTCAAGCCATGAACGCCTAAGCAATCTAAATAATCTAGCTGTAATCGTTCTAGGGATTCGTCGATGCACCGACGCATGGTGTCAGCATCTGCTGTGGCTGAGATTTTGGTAGTGATGTAAAGCCTTGTTCGGGGTACTGACAACCCAGCTTTTAACGCCCTACCAAGATACTCTTCGCTTTTGCCGTAACCTCTGGCAGTTTCGAGATGATTAATTCCTAGCGCTAAGGCTTGTTCAATGGTTTGATGAGCATTTTCAAAAGAAGCTAGGTAGCGCATTGTTCCCAAGGAAAAAACCGAGAGGTGCAGATTCGTTTTTCCAAAGCGTCGGTATTGCATCTTTAACAAAGAGTTAGGAATTATTCAATTTTAAATTTTAGATTTTAGATTTTTCCTTCAATCTAAAATCCAAAATTCAAAATCTAAAATTGTCTAGCTGTCGCCATTACCAAAGCGCTTGATCAAATCTTCGGGACGGAGATTGGAAATAAATTCACGGAAGGCTTGCTGTTCGGCTTCATCGGCATCGCGGTCAACAGGAATAGAAGCATCAGCAATTACTTCTTCCATTACCCAAATGGGGGTATTTGTACGGAGGGCAATGGCGATCGCATCGCTAGGACGCGCGTCAATTTCTTTTTTGACCTCGCCTTGCTGGACAATTAAGGCTGCATAAAATGTATCCTTTTGCAGGGAATGAATGATCACCTTTTCTAGAGTCATATTCCAAGTCTCTAGAAGATTCACAATCAGGTCGTGAGTTAAGGGTCTGGGAGGCTTCTGATTCTCCAGCGCACCCATAATTGCCCTAGCCTGTTCCTGACCAATGTAAATTGGCAAAGCCCGCCGATCTGAAGAATCTTTCAAAAGGACGATCGGGCTGCGGGTTATGGCATCTAATGCTATGCCAGCAACTTTCATTTCAATCATTGCCTAAGCCTCTACAATGACTTGAGAGCCTTGGATGCTGTGTAACAAATAGTACCCATTTTTGGGCGGTTTGGCGACAGTAATAAACATAAGCATTCGTTCTCTATAATTGCTTCTATTAAACTCCGAACTTGTTGTGAAAACCAGAGTAAGTCAAATTGGTCTTCTTAGACAATAACCTTCTTAACCAAGTATGCCTCGTGAAGGATGCTAATGTGTTAATATTCATAGACTAAAAAAAGTCAGAAAATATACTTGAATGTTCTAAATTTTTGTGACAATTACCAATTGACTTTCGGCACAATTAGGCAATAAATAGAGATAGTTTGACAAAAAAGCTGTGTTTACAGGATTAATCCAGGCATTAGGAACGATAGAACCCTTGGGGGGCGATTCTTGGCAAATTACTTGTGTAAGCCAGTCTGGTGAAGTAATTATGCAAGATTTGGCTTATGGCGACAGTGTTGCTGTTGATGGTGTTTGCCTGACAGTAGAACAAGTTTTAAAAGACGGGTTTATTGCCACAGCTTCACCGGAAACTCTCCGCCGCACCACGTTAGGAGGTGAGCAAACGCAACAGAGATATGTCAATTTAGAAGCGTCGCTAAGGGTAGGCAGTAAAGTTGGCGGTCATTTTGTAATGGGCCATGTAGATGGCATCGGTAGATTGCTAGTGGCAGAACAAACGGCTAGTTCTTGGGAAATGACTTTTATTGCATCTAATGCGATCGCACGGTACATTGTCCCCAAAGGTAGCATAACTGTTAATGGCATCAGTCTCACAGTAGCCGCTTATGAGCCAGAACTCTCTCAATTCAAGGTGGCGGTGATTCCCCTCACATACACTGAGACAAATCTTCGCTATTTGGTTTCTGGAAGTTTGGTCAATCTAGAAGGGGATATTCTCGGCAAATACGTCGAAAAATTCCTTTATTCTGGCAATCCACACACCACAGCCACTGATGAAACAAGTTTAGATGGCATTACACCCGCATTCTTAGCAGAACACGGGTATTTGTAATTGGGAATGGGGAATGGGAAAGAGGACTTGGAGACAAGGAGAATTGGGGACAAGGCGAAAGACTTATTGTAAGTTCTAAACTTTTGTCCCCTTGTCCCCTTGTCCCTCTGCCCCCTGCTTCTTCTAGCTACCTGGTTTTTGGCTTACCTGAGTAGTTTGTAAGCCTAGTACTAACTGACTGAGGCCGCTTTGTAAATGCACGCCTGGGTCAGTAGCAACCCACCCGTTCGGTGTCAAATGGCGAACTTCAAAGTGCAGGTGAGGCCCTGTGGAGTTGCCGGTGCTGCCAACTCGACCGATGACAGTTCCAGGTTGTACCCATTGACCAGGTTGAACAAAGATTTCTGACATGTGTCCGTAGAGGGTTTGTTGAGCCGATTTGTGATTCAGGGTGACAGTTAAACCATAACCGCCCAACCAGTTAGCGGTTTCTACCTGACCAGCAGCAGCTGCCAAAACTGGCGTACCCGTAGGCGCACCTATATCTGTACCAGCATGGAAGCGTTGATTACCTGTGATTGGATGAATTCGCCAACCAAATACAGAAGTAATGGAAGCAGGAATAGACAGGGGATACATCATTCCCGTACCACTATATGCAACTCTCCCCGTGTAAGGGATTTGCGGTAATACAGATGCCAGTGAGAAGTCGTAAGCTACATTGCTGGGGCGGGGTGCAATGTTACCATCTGCCATTGGTGGGAGTAAAGTTCCGCCACTGGGCGCGATGGGAGTTGCACTAACTGTTGTGGGGCTAAACTCGCCGGGACTTGGGATAAACCGATTCGGGCGAAATGCGCTCTTGGTGACGCTGCTAGAAGCACTTTGAGCAGCACGCCATCTACTGGTATTGCTAGTAGTTGCAACTTGCCGCACGGTTGGAACTACTGGTAATTGGGCGTTTTGACTTCTTTTCAGCCAATTAGGTGCTGCTTTACCAGCAGAATCAGCTACATTCCTTTGGGGTACTTTGGCGCAAATGCCGCCCAATACGCTTTGTCCTGAAGGTAAAATGGCTCGACAACCACTGGAGCGCTCTGTGAGAATTACAGAATTTGGTGCTTGATAAGTACCTGTAGCACCACTGTCATAACTATTAGGATCAATGTAGGCGTTATTATAATCCTTGGTTTTCCCTGCTGTTGCACTAACAGAGCTATTAGAGTTATTTGATGGTTGAGCAACTTCTGGAAGTTTTTTAGGTGCATAGCGGACAGGGGTATTGGGTTTTTCCTGTCTCACTCTTGCAGGAGTTACCTGGGAGGCTTCTACCTTGGGCTTTTGTCTGATAATTACAACAGGTTCAGCAGTTTCGATTTTGGGCGTAGACTGTCTAACTGGTTCTTTTGATTGAGCAACTTCTGGCTTACGCAATCTTTGTTTGAGTCTGGTTCGCCGTTGGGAAAATTCCGGTTGTGCTTGAACGGCTTCGGGTGCAACAGCCTGTTTTTTTAAGCCGAGCGGAGTCGAAGCTTTAACTGGATTTGTAACTGCTGAAGGCTTGGAACTTTCAACAGTGGGAACGATATTATCTATTTGTGTTTCCGTTTGGGCAAACACAAAGCCGCCGCTAAGGAGGCTAACGCTACTCAGCCAGCAGAGGCTCTGGGCTGGTAGTGTTGAGGCAAAACGTTTTTTTGTTAGACCTTGCTGCCATAAGCAATGCAAACGATGATGGGCAGAATTATTGCGCTGCGTCATTTGTTCTCTCAGTTGTGTGTAATTAGCCTAAAGAGATGATGCTAGTGGTTTGTCTTGCCCAAAGAGCGGAATTTTGAACAAACCTCAAATTTAAACGGAAGATTTATGGTACCCCAAACTGATTGTACCGGGTTGAATATAAATTTCCGGTGTAATTAGTTCCTTTGGATGATGTATTTGTAAATAAACTCGCAAATTTCCTTGAGGTGTCACTCCAACTACAGTACCTAAAAGATTATTGACATACACCTGATCACCCATATTTGTAAGCAAGTCCAGATAGCGAGGCAAGAGTATGCTTACTCCTTCTTGGCAAAGGCACTTCATACCGGATTCTATTCCCAGCAAGACGATAGAGGTGAGCATTTCTAGACAAGAAATTGGTCTGAAATCTTGCAAAGCTTGCCACGATTCCAGGTTGATTCCTGTTTCGGGGACTGGATTTGTCCAGTTAATACCAACACCAATTACTGCTTGAGTGATTTGTCCTTTGTTTATTTTTGTTTCTGTCAAAATGCCGCCTAGTTTGCGACCATTGAGAACTAAATCATTGGGCCATTTTATTCCAACATCTATACCGTGCTGGCGCAACTGAGAGGCAATTCCCCAAGCTGTAGCGAAAGTTAGTTGGTAGCTGTCAGTAGCCTCTATTTTGTGATCAAAAGAAATCGCCACGGAAACATATAATCCCCCTGCTGGAGAAATCCACTCGCGTCCCCATTGTCCCCGCCCAGCAGTTTGCTGAGTTGCAATTACTGCTGTTCCCGAAATAGCTCCTTGGTTAACTAAGTCCCAAAGGGTTTGATTTGTTGAGGAGACGCTTTCAAAAAAGTGGAGGGAAAATGGTAAATATGTATCACACTTTTGCCTTGCTTTTAAGGCTGCTTCCAAGTTTTGCAGATTAAATCCCACAGCAGTTAACCCAAATTCCGTTGTTCAAGTTAGCATTGATTGGCTGATGAGTGATTTTTCTTTAGGTTTGGTTGAAGATGCACACTTGGCACTGGCGCAATTCGGAAGGACTGCCTTTTCTAACTTGTAGTATTCTGGAACATTGGCATCACGGCTTCTTTACCCAGCAGTTTTGGCCGCGATCGCCACAAGTTATCACAGAAGTATTGCAACCAGAGGCATCAGTCTATCGCTTAAAGCAGGTTCATGGCAATACTGTTCTCACTCCCCAAGAAGTTGAAAACTTCTTAAGCTCTGCTGAGGAGGATTTAGCATCGGCGGATGGTTTGATGAGCGAACAGCCAAGACAAGCCATTTGGGTCGCTAGCGCAGATTGTACACCCGTGCTAATTGGGGATATAAAAACTGGACAGGTGGCAGCATTACACGCAGGTTGGCGGGGGACTGCTAAGAAAATTGTGCCCCTAGCGATCGCTCGGCTACAATCTCAAGGCAGCAAACTCGATGATTTACGCGTTGCAATGGGCCCCGCGATCGCTGGTGAGGTTTACCAAGTCTCTATCGAAGTGGCTGCCGAAATCGGATCTAGTGTTATATCACACGATGACGAAGAAAAAATTTTAACGGCATTGCATGAATTACCAAATTCACCTTTACTAGAAGATCCTAATCCAGGCAAGGTACGGCTAGATGTGCGGCGAGTGAATACCTTACAACTGGAAAATATGGGAATAAGTGCAGAACAAATTGCGATCGCACCTTATTGCACTTTCCAAACTCCAGAACATTTCTTTTCTTACCGCCGAGAAAAAGAGAAAAAAGTACAGTGGTCAGGGATTGTTAGCGGTAAAACAAGTCAAAATAATTCGTAATTCGTAATTATTTAGTCGCTAGCCTATATTCTCATCACGGGATAGTTAGTCTGTATAATTTTGGGAAATTCTTTAACTCAAAGCTTCACTCAACAACTCACGGTGTATTAAAGCACCATCAACCAAAGATTGGATTTTCTCAGATGATAAAGGATCGCCATTTGCATAATGCTCCATCCAAGCCAAGCTAATCAAATTGGGGTCATCTGGTAAACTCGCTAAATCCCACCCAGGCATTTCTAAATCTTCCATGAGACGATTTACCTTGGGATCGTAACTGAGAGCAAAACAGCGACAACCTTCAGCAGCAGCCATAATTAAACTGTGTAAGCGCATCCCAATCGCCATCTCCACACCACGAAACACACCTTTTAAAAGTTGTGGATCTTCTAAACACAAAATCTGGCTGACATCTTTAAGTTGTGGTTGAATAGCTTCGGCGATACTTAAATCTTCACTTTTTTGAAATGGCAGTAGTAAAATAAAAGCCTGCGTAGCTTTTTGAAAGTCCACCAAAGCACGAGTTAAGTTTGCTAGCCGTGTTTCTGTAAGTAGGGGATGCGATCGCAACGTTACTGCAACTCTCGGCGCAGGTAAATCCCAAAGTCCCGGCACTGGTTTAGATTCCAACGCCCAAACCGGGTCAGGAGCTATGATACAAGGAATTTGCCAATCAGATAATAAAGCAGCACTGGCGCGATCGCGGACGCTAACTTTGGTACAATTACCAAAAGTTTGCCGTGCCAACCAACGAGTTTGCGGACGCACTAACGGGCCAATCCCCTGCGCCCAAGCAACAGTTTTCAAACCCATTTTCTGCGCTAATGCCATCAGTCCCCCATAATAAAATGGGCTGATAGTACTGGTGACATCTTGAATAAGACTTCCACCGCCCCAAATTAAGGCATCGCAAGAACGTAAAGCTTGCAATACAGGTAAGGGAGCCATGCGATCGCAAGTTTCTACATTGTAGCGATCGCGCGTTTCCTTTGGATTCCCCGAAAGTACCACAGGCGTTACGTGAGATGGTAACATTTGCAGAAGCGTTGCCAACAAAGCTTCGTCACCACCATTACCTTTACCGTAATACCCAGACAATAATGCCCGCATTTTGACCATTTTGGATTTTGGATTTTAGATTTTGGATTAATAGCTATTGTTAAATGAATCTCTGTCCCCGATACAGATGGTAAACTCATTCCCAAATTCTATTTTGAATAGTGCAGAAGATAGTTATAACTCTCTCAGAACTCGGACGTTGAGCTTCTGAACTCGGAGGTTGAACCTTT
>NZ_JAYGHE010000030.1:35759-81993 GCF_034931145.1 Nostoc sp. UHCC 0252
GAACTCGGATGTTGACCTTCTGAACTCGGATGTTGACCTTCTGAACTCGGATGTTGACCTTCTGAACTCGGATGTTGACCTTCTGAACTCGAAATTTTTAAAATTTTAAAAGAACAAGTAAAAATTTTGTTTAAATAAAAATAAAATTCAAGCTACATCTCACCTTGACAGCGCTACTCCTAACTCTTGTACAGACGCGATTCATCGCGTCTCTCTTAAAGGACTTACGCAAAACTATATGCTGTAGGGGCAATTCATGAATTGCCCCTACCAGAGAATAAGGGTTTCGGCTGTTGTTTGCGTAAGTCCTGTCTTATTACAAACGCCATTAATCGCGTCTCTCCCAACTCCTAACTTTCTTATGCACGCCCTATCGATTCCCACCTGGATTATTCATATTTCTAGCGTTATTGAGTGGATTGTCGCCATCTGGTTAATCTGGATTTACGGCGAGCTCACTAATAACCGCAGCTGGTGGGGATTATCCCTTGCCATGTTACCAGCTTTAGTTAGCGCTATGTGTGCCTGTACTTGGCATTATTTCGACAACGCCGAATCTCTAGAATGGCTAGTAACACTTCAAGCTACTATGACCTTAGTTGGTAATTTTACCCTTTGGGGAGCGGCGTTTTTGATTTGGCGTTCTACCAAATCTTCTAACACTGTTGAACCAGAACCTATTAAATCAGAGCCATGATTTCTAAAGAAACCCTGTTTGCACTTTCACTGTTTCCCTATTTGGGTTTCTTGTGGTTTCTCAGCCGCAGTCCACAAATGCCGCGTTTAGCGCTGTATGGATTTTACGGCACTCTCGTATTTGTTGCCATCACCATCCCCGCCGGAATTTATGCTGTATTGCATTATGGCAAGTCTTTGGCAGAAGTGGATTGGTTACACGGTGGTGCAGAAGTATTTTTGACCCTTTCTAACATCTTGCTTGTGCTAGGTTTTGGGCAAGCTGTCAGAGAATTAAAAATCAAAAATGAAAACTAGGAACCCCAGCGATCGCTAGAGCTTTGATTGTATTGAGTTATGAGGAAGAAGTAAATGGATGTGATTCCAGCAATTGATTTGCTAGAAGGTCGCTGTGTGCGACTGTATCAGGGAGACTACGATCGCTCACAAGTTTTTAGCGAAAACCCTGTTGATGTAGCCAAACAATGGGTAGATGAAGGTGCTACTAGACTGCATATAGTTGATTTAGATGGTGCTAAAGCAGGTAAAGTAGTAAACTTGGGGGCAATAGAAGCGATCGCTCATGCGGTGTCAGTGCCCATCGAAATTGGTGGAGGGTTGCGCGATCGCACTAGCCTGCAACAAATATTCAATCTCGGCGTACAGTGGGCAATTCTCGGAACCATCGCCGTAGAACAACCCCAGCTAGTACAACAACTGTGTGAAGAATTTCCCGGACAGATTATTATTGGCATTGATGCCCGTAACGGCAAAGTAGCAACTCGCGGTTGGTTAGAAACCTCAGAAGTTTTAGCAACTCAACTGGCTGTACAAATGCAAGAATTGGGTGCAGCCGCCATAATTTACACAGATATTCACCGAGATGGTACTCTCATCGGCCCCAATTTAGAGGCTTTACGAGAACTTGCATCGGTAATTTCCATCCCAATAATTGCCTCTGGTGGGGTAAGTTCTGTCACCGATTTGTTGAGTCTGTTGGCGCTAGAACCTCAAGGCGTGACTGGTGTGATTGTCGGACGTGCTTTATATACTGGGGATATTTTACTCAAAGAAGCGTTGCGAGCGATCGGGCCAGGAAGGATTCAGGATATTCCACCCAATTTAGGTTTTTCTAGTTTTGCTTAACATTTTCTGTCTTTAGCAGAACACTCTACACACTGACTCGGAATACCGAGTCTCAGTGGAGGACTTAAACCCGTTTATTCATCCGCCACTCGCACAGAATTCAATTCTGAATTCTGGCTCCTGACTCCTGGATTCTGTTCGTTAAACTTAAATTTTCTGTGATATATTTCCGTAATCCACAATACCCGTGATGTAGATAATATTGTAGTCAATTTTCAAATTCACTATTATGTCTAGTCAAGAACCAACGTCTAGTCAAGAACCAAATTCCAACCAAGCATTTGACCAAACACAGCCCATTGGAACGAAGAGGAGGAAACCACAACCTCCTCCAGACATTAAAAAACCAAAGAGAACTGAATGAATTTGATATTTTCTTGTAGAGGCTTAATTTAAATTAAGTCTCTACAACTCTAAAAAACAATAAATCAACTTATTTGTTTTTTGCTTGAGTCTTTGCCTGTTCTAAGGCTATTTCTTTGATTGCCTGATACGAATTAACATTTGAATTACCTTCAATCGCTTTAACCGCCAAATCTTGAACTTGTTTCAGAGCAGATTCAAGTTGTTTAGAAAGATTTTGAATTCGCGTCTCTTGGTTAGTAATAGTTTGCTCTAGAGATTGCAGCCTTTGTTCATAAAAACGCTTTTGCCCTTCCACTTCTTTAGAGTATAAATCTGATTTTACTTTCGCTTGGTAGTGGGCAATGCCTTTACCTTCTTCTATAGCTTTTTTGATAGCAGCTTCTTTATCTTTCGGAAAAGCCTCTACCTTGACTTTTAATTCTTCAAATTGTTTCTCTCTCTCAGAAATTTCTTTCTCTCGTTCAGCCCACTGTTTCTCTGTCTCTTGTAGTAATTCTTCTAGTTGCTTATATAGTGCTTTTTGCCCTTGTTCGTATTCGTCACTTTGCAGTTGCCGTTGGAGTTCTAAATTATACTTATACTCTGAGGCATCACGCTGCCGAGTTTTATTTGAGTTTTCATTTCGTTCTTTTATAGCCCGTTGCTGTTCCTCCTGTTCTTTCCCCCAAGTATTCTTTTGCTCTAGTATTTCTTGGAATAACACTTCAGAACGCTGGTTATATTCTTCCTGATAAGCCTTAGTATTATCTTCATAAGCTTGGATGAGAGTATCCAATATATCGTCAGAAACTTCCAAATTGTGCAACTGCGATAATTGTTGGATTTCTACTTCTAAATTTTGCCTGATTTCTTCTAAATTAGAGGCTTTTGTGGTTAGCTGTTCCGATAATTCATTAGCAGCACTGCCAAAACCTAATTGAATCTTCGCCAAGCTTTCAATTGTATTGTTCATTTTTTGTTGGACATTAGAAAGCTGATTCATAGCTGTTTTTTGTTCTAGTTTAGGCTGTTCTTTAGTTCCAGACTGTTTTTCTTTGGCAACTTGGTCAAGTTCAGATTTCAGCGCTGCTTTCTCTTTGGCTAACTCCTCATACGCCTGAAGAATTTCTACCTTAGTATTCTTATCAGTCGGTTTTTTTACCACCACAACAAACCTCCTCTTCAGGAATTAAAAATGTTTAATATGCTATAGACTCGTAACTATTTGGAATTAGAACTACCAAAAGCCCTCATAGCTAGGTCTTGTGCTTGTTTTAATGCAGTTTGCAATTGAGCAGAAATTCCTTCTATTTGTTCAGATTGTTTCTTAATTGTTTCTTCTAAAGATTGAATCTTTTGCTCATAACTCTGTTTATTAGATTCCCATTCTCTCTCAAATAAATCAGCCTCAACTTTAGCTTTTTGACTTGTTTCCTTAATTGCCTCTTCTCTAGCTTTCTTAACGGCTTCTTCGAGTTCGTTAGGAAATGTAGTTACCTTTTGTTCATAATCTGCAAAAAGTGGTTGGCGTTCGGCAAATATCTTTTCTCGTTCTGCCCAATCTTTCTCTTTATTTTGATAATTTTCTTGGATTTCCCTTTGCTGTTGGCGTTTGATAGCTTCGTAGCTATCTGTATTGAGTTTACGAGTATTTTCTAATTTATACTGAAATTCTTCTTGCTCTAGCTGACGGTCTTTAGCTAATAAATCATTATATTCTTGGAGCTTTTCTTCATACTCTGCTTGCTCTTTTTGCCATTCTTTTCGCTTAATTGCAATTTCTTTTTCTAATGCTTCCCTTTTACTGATGGTATCTTGCTCTAGAGTTTTTAATTTTTCTTGGTGTTCTTGACTTAAAATGTCTAGAGTATCCGCTACAACTCTTATTTGTTGAAGCTCTTGTAAGCGTTGAGTTTCAATTTCTATAGCTCGGTTTAATTCATCCAACTTGGAATTCTCCTGAGCTAGTTTTTCAGATAAGCCGTTGAGAATACTACCAAACTCCAATTGTAAATCAGCTAAACCTTTAACAATACTATCGACCGTATATGAAGAAGCTGCTTGCAGAATCTGTTGACTTTTTGCCTTGTCTGCTTCCTCTTGTTTGGTTGCAATTTTAGATTCCAGCTTTTTTCTTTGGATAATAATTTGTTGAAATGCTTGCATTAGTTGTTGTTTGCTGTCCTTGACTCCAACTGTAGTCATCTTTCAACTCCCTTCAATAGGCAAATGATTTATTGGGTAGCAAGCCATACCAAGGACTACCCCATGCAGACATCACAGTAGCTTTTAAATCAACATTTTTAAGCAGTGTAAATACTGAATGATCAATATAGGGTACTTAGGCAGCTACGAATTTTCCACAAGTATGTCTTTCTATTTTCTAGGTAAAGTTTTCTTTTTGAGAAAGTAGTACAAAAATACTATAATAAATATACCTACCTCATCTCTTCTTGTCAAGACAATCCTTTATGTAATTGGGTTACATAAATAAAGTCAGAACTTACGCAAGAGTGATTTATGATTTAAGAGGCTACAAAAATGTATATTACTTTTTGTAAAGAAAATCTAAAAGAATTAACCCTAGCAGAAGCGCGATCGCACTAAGGCGAGATAATAGATTTAACTAGTCGCGGAAGTCACCGCCTTCAATGTACTCATAAGGTGGGGATAGGGAGCGGGGGATGAGGATTGCATCTGGGATTGATTTTTTACAAAGTCAAAACAAATTCCAGATGTATGACGAATCCCCAAAATAAACTGAATAGAATTGTTGGGTCTTGACCACCAATGCCATAAGCGAAAACCAAGCTAATAGGTAAGTGTAGCAAGAGAAAGATTTGGGTCTTGGGAACCAGGACTTCTGCCCTTGGAGGGAATGTAAGACCAAAAAAACTGCGGAGTTCTGGAGGCTGTTCCCGATGAATTGGGAAGCCCTGTCCGTCTTATGGCAGGGTAGTTCACTCATGCTAATTGATACAAGCACAGTCCCAGACTTTTGTGATATCAATGTATACCAGTGAATCGACCAAATACTCTACTAAAACGGATATTGGACAAACCAGCCGTATTCTAGTAGTAGAAGATGAAGAATTAATCCAGGAAATGCTAGCTGTAGCCTTGGAAGAGGAAGGTTACAGGGTGATAACTGCACCCGATGGGCGATCTGCTATAGAGTATCTCAAAAGTTTTGAAGCCAACTCAGGGGAAGTTCCCTTTGATCTAATCATTCTTGATTTGATGCTGCCGCAAATCAATGGGCTAGACATTTGCCGTTTACTACGTCATCAAGGAAACCCAGTACCGATTTTAATGCTTAGTGCAAAGGGTAGCGAAACTGACCGTGTTTTGGGGTTAGAGGTGGGAGCAGATGACTACCTGACCAAACCTTTTAGTATGCGTGAGTTAGTAGCTCGTTGTCGCGCTTTACTCCGCCGCCAACGCCTAAGTAATTTGCCACAACTACCAGTATTAAAATTTAAGGATGTCACCTTGAACCCTCAAGAATGCCGAGTGGTGGTTCGTGGTCAAGAGGTGAATCTTTCGCCTAAAGAGTTCCGCTTGCTGGAACTGTTTATGAGTTACGCCCGTAGGGTATGGTCGCGGGAACAATTGCTAGATCAGGTTTGGGGCCCAGATTTTGTTGGTGATAGTAAAACCGTAGATGTTCATATTCGGTGGTTGCGTGAAAAATTAGAGCAAGACCCCAGTCATCCCGAATATATTGTGACTGTACGAGGTTTTGGCTATCGGTTTGGATAATTAGTTTAGATAGTTGTTAGTTTTTAATAATCACCAAAAAACTAACAACTCAAATGCTTTTATTGGGATTTTTTCTGGGTTTAGCGGTAGGCATTGGGTTTTGGGTTTGGCAACAGGTTCAGCTTAAGCGCTACCTGGGGCACTTACCCCGACCGTTAACCTTGCATTCTTCCAAAATGGGACTGCTGCTGATTCCTGGGTTACGGCAAAAAATAGCAATGATGAATCAGCAACAGCATGATTTGCAGGAGTCATTGCAAACCTACCAAGACTTGCTAGATTTTGCACCAGTAGGGTATTTGCAGGTGGATGAGGAAAATCAACTGCTTTGGTGTAATCGGCAGGCGCAGGAAACTTTGTATCTCAAAAGGTGGCAACCACAACAGGTGCGCTTGTTATTAGAGTTGGTGCGGTCTTACGAACTTGACCATTTAATTGAGCAAACTCGTGATTGGCAAAAACCGCAGACGGGAGAATGGATATTTCATCCATCTTGTGATGATGCAGCAGAGATGCAAACAATAAAATCTCTGGCTTTGCGAGCATCTAGCTTGCCTTTGCCCAATGGACAAGTAGGAGTATTTTTAGAAAATCGTCAACCCCTGTTAGATATAAATCAAGTACGCGATCGCTCTTTTTCTGATTTAGCCCACGAACTCAGAACCCCCTTGACTTCGATTCGCTTGGTTGCAGAAACACTACAAATCCGCTTGGAACCACCTTTAAATCGTTGGGTTAACCGTTTGATGCAAGAAGTTGATCGATTGATTAACTTAGTGCAAAGCTGGCTAGACCTGACCCAAATGGAAGCAAACCCAACCATGCAATTGCGAACCAAAGATGTAGAATTGCGATCGCTAATTACATCTGTTTGGGAGACATTAGAACCTCTAGCACAGCGTCAACACCTGTCTCTTTCTTATTCTGGCCCAGAAAATCTCTGGATTAAGGCAGATCAAGCCCGGATTTTCCAAGTTTTTCTTAACTTACTAGACAACAGTATTAAATACAGTCCTCCTTCTACAAGTATTCACGTTGAAGCAAAAATCTTATCAACAAAGGATAACGATCCTACTTCTCCAATTCTAGAAATAAATCTTATTGATTCTGGAGTCGGGTTTTCTGAGGCAGATTTACCCCACATTTTTGAGCGATTTTATCGAGGAGATAAAGCGCGAACCCATTCCCCACAAGATAGTAACTCCGTATCCGCGATCGTTGGCAATGGTTTAGGATTAGCGATCGTTGAGCAAATTCTTCTAGCACATGGTGGTTCAATCAAAGCTATGAATCATCCAGAAACTGGTGGCGCGTGGATGCAACTCCAATTTCCTGAAGTTATGGCAAACTCCTTAAGCCAAGACTATAGTTAGTAATATCTTCACGTTTGAGATCACAAGTGTGAAAGCTGTTCATCATAGTCCCAATCCTCAAAAACCCCAACTCGCACGTGCCATTCGGCGCTTAGAACGAGACGTATTACGCATGGGCGCTTTGGTAGAACAATCATTTCGCCTCAGCCACCAAGCGTTATTCGCTCGTAACTTAACAGCAGCTGAGGAACTTCCTCGATTAGATAAAAAGATTGATCGCTTTTATCGTCAAATTGAATCAGACTGTACGGCAATCATGACGCTGCAAGCGCCTACGGCCCAAGATTTGCGCTGCTTGAGTGCTTTTATGCAATTGGTGAGAGACTTAGAGCGTATCGGCGATTATGCTGAGGATTTAGCTGAAATTGCGATTAAAATTTTTCCTTATGCGCCTCATTCGTGTCTATCTGAGATTGAAGCCATGTCCCTTCACGCACAGGCTATGTTAGCAACTAGCTTGAAGGCTTTGGGAGATTTCGATGAGGGTGGTGGTCGCCGTTTAAAGCACTTAGATGACACTGTAGACGATGCTTATGATCGCGTTTATGAAACTTTAGCCCAACAACGGGATGTACCTGGTGTAGTTGAGCCAATTGTGCTGCTAGCACTAGCAATTCGTTGTCTAGAACGGATGGCAGATCATGCCACTAATATCGGTCAGAGAGTAGCATATATTGTCACCGGTCAACGCTCTTAATTTACGTGTTGCCCCGAACCCCAGCTTTTTGAAGAAGTCGGGGTGATAAACTCAGCTGAAGTAAGGGCCATTGCACCCTACTATCTTCATAATTTTTGTGCCCACATACTTCCTGAATCTTAAGAAAATACTAAATTATTAAAAATAAAGTTAACTAAATATTTTACTAAAAGCTTACCTTTTCTTAAACTTGCACGATTAAAGTAACAAAGAAATCACTGAGAGATGACAAGAATTTTATGGTCTATCTCATTGATAGATACCTTAAACCATAAGTTATTGCCATCAGAAAACTTTAAGCTAGTCTCTAGCTCTGACCAAGAAAAATACACCTTTAAATGTATACTGGATCGTAATTTTATTTTTGAAAAAACTCAGTACAAGAAAAAGATCCTTCTTTCCCCTTGCCTTTTAAGGTAAATTAGTTCACAAATCAAGCAGATTTTTGTAGGTAAATTTTGATACAAATTATTAGAGTTTCTTAATCATTGTAAATAGCAAGATTCCCTGATAATTATGTAGTTACGGTTAATGATGTATTCCACAAGTCCTACTTCAAGCTCTTCTGCCGTGTCAAATAGCTCTGCTTTAAGCGAACAATTAACCCAGCAGATATTCGCCCGTAGGGAAGTAATTCCACTTCAAAATGATGTACTTTGGCGTATTGAACATGGTGCAGTTCGTACCTTAACGTGGAGTGAAGATGGAACATTCATCACTCTTGGTTATTGGGGATTAGGAGATTTGATTGGCTATCCTTTGTCTAAAGTTAAGCCCTACCAGATTGAATGTCTCACATGCGTAGAAGTAAGCATTGTGCCACCTCATCTGTGGCATCAAGATATTAATGCTTTGTTGTCTCATATTCAACAAGCAGAGAATCTACTAAGCATTGTGCATCAAAAACCGACTTCGCTCCGCTTGTGGCAGTTTTTAGTATGGTTAAGCGAAAAATTTGGACGTGATGTAGAGAAGGGCAAACTAATTGATTTAAATGTTACTCATCAAGATATTGCTGAAGTGTTAAATACCACACGAGTAACTGTTACTAGGCTCCTACAGCAGTTGGAAGAACAAGGAACAGTGTTACGTCACAAACGCCGCATTATTTTGCGTTTACCAAATCAATTAATAAAAAATTATGGTTTAGCAATATCTAACTGAACTTGCTTGTAATAATCACAGGATATAAGGTACAATTCTCGCTGTGATTGTGTGTAAAATTCCTGAAAGTAAAGTGCTACAAGCATTTTAGTGTTACTGGATTATATAGGTGTGAGTGGAAGTAAAAACATGACAAAACGATTCTGGAATCTTATTAAGATTAGTCCGGTTGTTTTAACTGCAACCTTTTTAGCTGCAAACAGTGCATTAGCTGCTGAAGTAAATGAACAGGTAACAAATGTTGCCCAGTTATCTGAAGCTCAGGACTCTAACAGCATCAGTCAGGTAACATCAGTTTCACAATTTTCGGATGTGCAACCTACAGATTGGGCATTTCAAGCTTTACAATCCTTAGTGGAGCGCTACGGCTGTATTGCAGGTTATCCCAATAGTACCTATCGTGGGAACCGTGCTTTGACCCGTTATGAATTTGCCGCAGGTTTGAATGCCTGTTTAGATCGGGTTAACGAACTGATTGCCACAGCTACTGCCGATTTGGTTAGTAAACAAGATTTAGCTACTTTACAGCGCTTACAAGAAGAATATTCTGCTGAACTGGCAACTCTGCGCGGTCGTGTTGATTCGGTAGAAGCCCGCACTGCTGAGTTGGAAGCGAACCAGTTCTCTACTACCACTAAGCTGGTTGGGGAAGCAATTTTCAACGTGTCTGATGTTTTTGGCGGAAATGATGATGATGATGATGATGATGATGACGGTGGCAATCTTCCTAATTTAGATAGCAACACAGTTTTCTCTAACCGCGTTCGTTTAAATTTGTATAGCAGCTTCACTGGTACAGACCGATTGCAAATTCGGTTGAATGCTGCGAATATTGTTTCCAATTCTGCTGTAACCGGTACCAATATGACCCGCTTGGGTTTTGATGGAAATAACGGCAACAGCGTTGAAATCGATAAAGTTAACTACGCTTTCAACTTTAGTAATGCAGCACGTATAAAAGTTGATGTTACTGGTGCTGAAGTATACGAAAATATCAACAATTTCAACCCTGACTTTGCTAGTTCTGGTAGCGGCGCTATTTCTCGCTATGGACGTTTCAGCCCAATTTACCGACCTGGTTCTGGTGGTGCTGGGTTGACTGTTACACTCAATCCTAAAGGTGCTATCAGCTTGTCTGCTGCTTATCTATCCAACGATGCTAACAGTCCTACTACCAGTGGTACCGATCCTGATCTAAATAACGGACTATTCAATGGTGATAGTACTATTTTAGGTCAATTAGCTTTCCAGCCAAGCCAAGCCTTGAACGTTGGTCTGACCTATGCTCGCAGTTACCAAGAAGATCCCAATGTCTTCGGAAGTACAGGTAGCTCCCTAGCCAATGATCCATTTGGAGGTGGTCGTGTTGATTCCAATCATTACGGTGTACAGGCTAACTTTAGACCTAGCTCTAAGTTAACTATTGGCGGTTGGGCAGGCTTCAGTAATGTGGAAGCTAGAACTGGTGCTGCTGCCGGACAGAGTGCAGATGTGTTTTACTGGGCTGCTACTCTTGGTATAAAGGACTTTGGCAGAGAAGGCAGCTTGCTTGGCTTGATCTTTGGCCAATCACCCAGAGTAACTAGCAGTGAATTCGCTCCCGGTGGTGTAGAGCAAGAGGATCTAGACACCTCTTATCACGCAGAAGCTCTTTATCGCCTAAAGGTCAGCGATAATATTGCCATTACCCCTGGCTTCTTAGTTATCTTCAATCCTGAACACAACGATGCCAACGATACCGTCTATGTAGGTACTCTGCGTACTACTTTCTCCTTCTAAAATCGGAGAATTGGAAATAACGATCAGAATTAGATAAACAAAACCCCACCTTGAGGTGGGGTTTTGTTTGGATTTTTCAATCTAAGGGAACCGTCGTAATATCTTTTGGGGGGCGATCGCTACTCCAAGCCCACCACACAGTACCACAGTGGCAATAATAAAACTCTTGCCATTTACGACGACGGTTCTCTGTAAGTACAGGCGATCGCCGATTGAGCCAAACTTTTTCAGCTTCTCGGCTACTTGAGTGGCAATTAGGACAGCAAAATTCGTATGCATGTATTGCCTTATTAGTCCATTCAGGCGGAAGGGTAGCAAAAGCGTCCATGTAGTTACAAGTGTAGTTGCAATGGTTATCCAAAACTTTGAGGTTTTGAATTTAGCGGCAAACGGATACTATAAAATCCCGCCACACTATCAAACTGCTTGATCAATATTCTTATAGCTTGATTTGAATCTATTCACGAACCGCCATTTACTAATAAAATAACCATTTAGTAAAGATTGCCAGAGCATGTTACAAATCAAAGGTTAACACTAATGATAACTAAAATACTTACCATGCACATTATGGCTAATAATTAAATTTATGGAGCCAAATGTTGAAATTCGTCGTCTATTAGATGTAATGCCTGCTTCTGGTCGGATGACGACAAAAATCGTTAGTAAGCCGGAACAGGCAAAAGTGATTGACACCTCCTTTCCCCAACCCTGGAATCAGGCGCGACCGATATATATTAATTTCGATTTGTGGTGTCGCCTAGCAAAGCCGCAACGAGACTTACTGCTGTTGCAGATGGTTAGCTGGTTGACGGGGGTGAAGTGGTTTAAACCCGACATTTATCAAGGTGTGGTGCTGGCAGGGTTATTAGGTGGATTATTAGAAGCATCACAATCAGATGTGGTGGGTATAGCCATAGCTGGGGGATTAAGTGCGATCGCAGCTTTTCGGATCTGGCGGACTAATAAATCTCAAGAGTCAGAGTTAAATGCCGATGCAGCAGCAATTCGCATAGCGCAACGGCGTGGTTATTCAGAAGTTGAAGCAGCGCAACATTTGTTATCTGCAATTGAAGCGGTAGCTAAAATAGAAGGGCGTTCTGCTTTGAATTTTACTGAGTTGATTCGTTGCCAAAACCTAAGAGCGATCGCAGGCTTATCACCAGTGGGTATGCCAGAAAATTATAATCGGTAGCATAAACGTCTCTACTGCCCACTTGTAGCAATTTGTGGGTTTTGATTGCGATCGCTCTCAAAATATCTCTTAAAATTAGATGTTGGTATTATCTGAGCGTGCTTAAATTGTACTTTTTTCTCATTACAGCAAGCTTTTAACCACAAATGCGGCTTTGTGCATTTACCTCAAAGCTTCTAACGGATTGTAAGAGATGAATCTCCAAGTAGCTGCAATGCGTGGGGCTATTCTACACTGGAATAAGAGAATGTGTTTAACTAGTCGCGGAAGTCCCCGCCTTCAATGTACTCATAAGGTGGGGATAGGGAGCGGGGGATGAGGATTGCATCTGGGATTGATTTTTTACAAAGTCAAAACAAATTCCAGATGTATGACGAATCCCCAAAATAAACTGAATAGAATTGTTGGGTCTTGACCACCAATGCCATAAGCGAAAACCAAGCTAATAGGTAAGTGTAGCAAGAGAAAGATTTGGGTCTTGGGAACCAGGACTTCTGCCCTTGGAGGGAATGTAAGACCAAAAAAACTGCGGAGTTCTGGAGGCTGTTCCCGATGAATTGGGAAGCCCTGTCCGTCTTACGGCAGGGTAGTTCACATTCTGTCAGTTACTAACGGAGTTGATAGGAATGGGTAACTTTATTATTTTTGTCTTGATAGTGGCTTACGGAGGCGGCGTTTGGAAGTTTTGGAATGGCTTTGGACGGACTAATTTCAATCCAAGTTTGACCAATCGCATTGGTTTATCTTTGCTATGGCCAGCTTTGTTTATTACAAATCCATCCTATCGTCGAAACTTTAAAAAGGCATTGAAAGGTTAGAGTTTAGTTTTAATTCTAATGTCGTCTGAGGGTAAGGTTAGCATATATATCAATACAAACCTAACCCATCAACCCCCTTTCCCTACTAGGGAAAGGGGGTTGTATTTTCTCATCCTAACAAGGAGAGGAATTAGGGGAAGGATAAGTTCGTAATGTTAACAAGTGCGACTTGTAAAGTATTGGGAACTATTTTCACGACTCAATCAATTTAGGTTAGGAATTATTTTCCATTGGTCAGCAAATGGATTGCTGCGCCAACAGCTGCACCATCAACAGCATTTCCAAGAGTATCTCTCTTATCGCCAGTAATTACGCCAGTCACTGCGCTAGCACCTGCACCGACTCCGACATCTTGACCAATATTGCGGTTACGACGATTGCGAGTGTTTCTCAGACCATTTGCACCATTGACGGCTGCACCAGTGACACCACCTTTAACAGCGTTGCCTAATACACTACCATTTCCCCTAACGGCTCCGGTGACGACATTGGTAACAGCCCCAATGCCTGCATCTCTTAGTACTTGGTCATCAGCAGCAGCAGGTTTAGCAGGAACCAAAGTTGTACCAACTAGACTTGCAGCCATGAGGCTGGGTAGGAGTGAGCGTTTTAGGATATTATTCATTGTGTTACCTTCTCAAAGCATCAAACAATCAGCTAAAAACCAAAGTTACTTAGTTCGGAGAAAATTTGATTTTTTATCGGAACAACAGCAACTAATTATTGTTTGAGAACATATATATAATCACATTTATAAAGTCATAGCTCCATCCCCTGAAAGCATGAATATAAATTAAGCCTTGAGAAGGTCTTTCTGATTTCTTTGGTGATACTGGGGATTACACATTGACAAAATCACTTAAATATAAATATATCTCTGTCGATACGAAACCTTCATTTTTTCATTACTAGCAGCTATTTACGACGATCAGCCGTATTGTATTTACTCCATACTTAACCGTTTAAGCTGGGATTCAATGGCTGCCAAAAGTTGGTGTTGTTGCCAATCTTGGCTCAGATGGGCGGCTATGCAAGCTGCTCCAGCACCCATACCTTCTTTCACAAAGCCCTGCTCATAGGCTCTCAGTTGAGGATAACAAGAATCAGCAAAGCTTAGATTCGTTGCTAATAGGGTAGGGGTTCCTCCACTCTGAGTTAAGTTGCCTTTCCCTAAGTTGAGTGCTAAGTCAACTGTAGCGCCAGTAGGATCTTCTGCCACCCAACGGGTTGTGCCTACAACCACTGCTTCTGGTTGCCATGATAAAGCGTAAGTCTGAGCGATCGCACCGATCAGAGCATAAACCGCCAGCATTTGCGTTCCGCCAGCCAGCATTACACCGCAACTACGACTAGCTGCGATCGCCATCCCAGCTACCACCACCTGCATGGGATCACCCACGGCGGCGGCTAGTTCTAAAGGATCTACAGAATTTTGCATTGAAGATTGGAAGTTTATCTCCCCCTGCCCCCTGCTCCCTGCCCCCTGCTCCCTGCTCCCTTTCATCTTCTCTAGCCCAGCTTGTACTAGTGCCCATTTTTGACCGTGGTTACAAATAGGATGGCTGCTGTTAACTTTTCCGGCAGCCTCTATACCTAAACCAGTTAAAATTGCCAGGGCAGTTGTAGTACCTCCAACGACGCACTCACCCAGAATTACATACCCATCTTGCATATTGGCAGCAAGGCGTTCTCCCCAAAGTAACCCTTGCTTAAACAAGTGATGTACCACTGTAATTTCCATAGCAGCACCTTCACTTAAACACTTAGCAGGAGCGCCACCTAAATCAATGACTGGAACAGCAGGCGGCTGGGGTAAACCAGCATCAAACAAATGAACTGGTATCTTTAGTGACTCAAAGACAGCGCGAGAAATCAGCACAGGTGAAGCGCCAGCTGTTAATGGTGGTAAGGGATATTGGGCTTTATGTTCTGGGCCGTAATACAAAAACTCGGCATCAGCACAAGCGGTATATTTCCGATCCTCTGGAGTGCGGCCAGCCGCCGAAATCCCTGGAATTAGACCAGTTTCAGTAAATCCTAAAACACACGCAAATAGGGGTAGGCAACCACGATACCGCCGTAGCCATTCTTCGCCCTGTTCTTTTTGGGTATAAATACGAATTTGGGAATTGGGCATTGGGAATTGGAAATTGGAAATTGAGAATGGGGAGAAGGGAATAACTAATGACAAATGACAAATGACAAATGACTATCCCTCATAATCCATGAGAACTTGTACCCAGCGTGGTGGACGGGGAATAGGGTTTCCCAGGCGATCGAAAAGCAACCATGCTGCGAGGTGCACCACAAAAAGGTAAATAAAATTATTGAGTAAAATTAAAGCGATCGCTCCCACTTGAATCAAAAATACGCTGGGACTTGCCAACAAACTCAGTTTCAAAAATACCCACTCAATGAACTCAGTCACTTGGGTAATCACATAAATCCATAGGTCTTCACCGGACAAAACAGATAGCAACCACAGCCGAAAAAAAACTCCCAAAGTACCCAACAGCGTACCCAAGCTGATAGAAACAATCCAGGGAACACGACGACGATACCATGCCGCTCCCAAAAGCACGCCCATAAACCCGTAGGGCATGACAAACAACAAACTGCGGGCTGGCCCCATTAGTACCGTCAGCAGTAACCCGGAGGTGAGTGCTGCCATCCATGCCGCACGCTTGCCCCAACGCAAATAAACTAGAGCGATCGGCACCGGAAAAAATATCCGCAAAACTGGGCCCAAGGGAAAGTAGAAATTAATAAACCAAATTAAGCTGGCAGTACTAGCTAAAAATGCCGTTTCTACCATCCTTAAGGGCGCGTCAGCCTTGAGTTGAGGAGGCATTAACTGCTGTTCTTTGTCTAACCAATGATTGTGGGGAGTTGAAGATTCAGGCGATGGATCTTCCTCCGGCTCATCTGGCATAGAATCTAAAATACTCATATTTGACAAGTTCTTAAACGATCATTCTTTCTAAGGCTGACAAGTCGGGAATACAAATAGTGTCTTGATCCCGTTTAATCAAGCCTTTTTTTTCTAGTCTTGTCAACACTCGTGTTACAGTTTCCCGTGCCAGTCCGCTCAAACTACTCAATTCCCGATGAGGTAGATTGGGGATTTCGGTTCCTGTTTGCCCTTTTTTTCCCTGTCCTTCTGCTAAAAATAGCAACGTATCTGCCACCCGTGACTGGCTATCAGATTCTCGCAACCGCAATCGGCGATTTACTTGCCGCAAACGTCGTGCCATTAATTGCGCTAATCGAACTCCTGCCAAGGGTTCTATCTGAAGTAACTTGACAAAATCCTGAGCGGGCATACTGCCAATTACCGTTGGGGCCAAGGTAATTACATCTGTGGATCGAGGGACTTCATCTAACGCTGCCATTTCACCGAACAATTCCCCTTTGCCAATAATATTCAGCGTTACCTCTTTTCCTTCCAAATTGTAAGTACGAATTTTTACCCATCCGTCCAAAATAAAATACACAGAACCACCCCAGTCATTTTCTAGCAGAATCACCTGATTGGCTGGGTGAGTGCGGGTGACAAGATGAATCAGGGCTGATTCCACAGCAGGTTCTGGCAACCCTTGAAAAAAGGGAGCGGAGGTGATCATCCAGGGATTAGCCTGTGCTTGCAAGCTATATCGGTCTTCCATTACGACATTTTTATTGAAGCTGCTATATACACACAACAAACAAGAGCGCCATTTTCAGCCTAAACCATCAAGGCACAGTTCCCTTTGAAAGAGGAAAATAAACTATCTTACATAAGAAAGCGACAAGAACGTTTTTCTGAACAATTTTTACCTATAAGTAAAAACAGGGTAAAAGTTTTGCATAAAGTAGTTTATAGCCGACAGTTGTATTTCTTAAGGGCTAGCTGCACTGCAAACTTGATTAGTTAAAAATATAGGCAAACAACATCAATGATACTAAAGGGAGTAAATTATTGCTCAGGTATTTTACTGATTTTCAAAAATAGGCAACCAATGAGTGGCAAAACTTGTGAAGGAGGCAGGAGGTAGAAGCAGGGGATTGAAATTTATCTATTGATCTCAACTTCATCTAATTTCAAACCACAAAATCGGAGATTTTGGTGCGGGACTTAAATTCCTGGTCGCGGTAGGAAACAGTAAGTAATATTGCTTTCCCTTAAACTACCTCTTTCGTTAACCAAACGCTGACTGAAGATTGCCACGACTCCCAGTAATCCATAACATAATGACAGTCACAAATCCAAGCAGTGGGTCTTGCCACTCCAAGCCTTGGTGATTGTAAAGTGATTGTCACAATAGTGAACATACGTTTTTAGGTAAGGTAATAAAAGTGACTTCCAGTGCAGATGAAATTCAAAAGCTGATCGCAGACATTGACAACTTACTTGCCAGTGGTGGCAAACGCTTGTCTAGATTTCTGCCTGGTCAGGCGCAGGAGCCTAAAGAGGTTTTAGAGCGAATTCGTAACTTCTTGGTAAGGCTTCAAGAGAAAGAAGCATTAGAGAGCAGTATCTCAAATCAATCTTCTGAAGAACCGCGATCGCCTTTATTAACAAAATTTATCGATCGAGGTTATAACCAGTATCCACTACCGCCCCTCGAACCCGATCAGGAACAGAGTTCATTAAAAAATGAATTTTCGAGCTTGATACAGCCATTGCGATCGGAATTAGAAGGGCTGTTGCAAGAGCGAGCAACTCTCGTACAAGAAATTCGGCAGCTGGAGCAAAAGCGACTACAAAACTACTCCTTAGCGCAGCAGTTGACAAACCAGGATCAAATGATTACCGAGTTTTTACAGGTACTCATGAGTCGGCTTGTACCAAATTTAACGCCACTGATAGCACAAACAGGGGAAAATTCTGCCAATTCTTCAGGGGTAATTAATCAGGTATCAGAATCAGCAACCTCTGTAACTCAACCTTTATTAGAATCAGCAGACCGTGTGGAGCAGTTAACCCAGCTAGCTAAAGAGTTGGATCAACGCTTATTATCACTAGATGGGACTGTGAATGTAGTCTTTGAGGCACTACAGCGCAATATTAATACTTATTACGAATCACTGTCGCAAGCGTTGGCAAGGATGCATAGCAAGGGAATGCAAGGCGAACAGTTGATGTCTAGCTTTCTCAATAATTTAACCCAGCATTTAGAGCAACAATCTCCTAGTTCGTCATCTCTCCCAGTAGTAGAATCTGATACGCCACCATCATTGCCTGAGCAAGCCGAGATCGCTGCTGAAGTTGCGCTCCAGCCTTTGGAGCAAACCCCACCAGAAATTTCATCTCCACTGACAATTAATTCTGAGGGACAGGATACAACCCTTACCGAAGATTTAGATACAGTGCTGTTGCAGCTTGGTATAGACTCGTCTCAATCTCCTGAAACCCCAACCGAATTAACGCAAGATATTTCTGCATTAGTTGGTGATGAAGTAGATCAACTTTATGCCAGTTTGTTTGGTACTGGTGATGTTAATAATCTCAGTTTTGATGTAGCGGCGAATGACTTATCTGCTTTGACAGCCTCGCAATCAACGTTGGACATTGCTGAGAGTCCATCTGTCCCTCCAACCGAGGATTCTGCGTTTGTAGCAGCAGATACAGATATTTCAGCCCAAGAGACTTTAGTAGAAACCCCAAGTTTATCATCACAGCCACAGGAAGAACTATTTTTTGAAGAAGATACTGACCTCGATTCACCTTTTAACTTTTCTACTACCCCACAAACAGACACCTCCCCCACGCAAGACCCACAGCCAGCTAATTTTTCTGAAGAGGATACTGACTTCGATTCGCCTTTTAGCTTTCCTACACCACTAACGGACAGTTCCCCCACGCAAGAGACTCAGCCAGCTAGCGTTGATACAATAAATACCCTAACTGAGCTATTGCCTGATACAAGTAGTAAGCAGGAATTACTGGAATCATCCTTTGTGGATAGCGGTACAACTACAGTACCAGTTGCTCCAGAAATAGCAGAAATTGCGTTGGCAAAGCCTATCGAAGATATCGCTCCACCAGAAATATTGCCCAACAACGATCAGCCAGAACCGTTTGTAGATAACTACATTGCTGCTTCGCCTCAAGAAAACTTGCTTTATGTTGAGTCAAACCAGTCTCCAGCCGTACCCGATATTTCTTTAGATGAAGAACAGTTGCAGCAATTAGATCGGGATTTAGCTAATTTTGATCAGCAGCTAAATTCTGAGCCGCAGCCAGCTACTAACTTTGATATTTCCTCGGAACTGATTGATAAAACTCAAGATACAATTCCCACAACTATCCCTGAGCCACAAACAGAAAATACCTCAACTGCGGCTTTATCGAGTTTTGCAGTTCCCCAGGTAGAAATTGAAGAAAAGGAAGTCACAACTCCTATTCAAGACAGTTCTTTACCTTCAATTTCTAACTCAATCAAAAATCCAGAAGTCTCGCTCCATGTTCGAGAATCAGTTTGGTATTTAGGAATTGATTTAGGTACAACAGGAATTTCTGCTACCTTATTAAATCGCTCTACTTTTGTTGTACATCCTATATATTGGTCAGCAGAAAATCCATCAGAAACAAGTTCATTCCAGCAATCATTTCGTTTACCAACAGAGGTTTATCTTCCTACAGCTTCTATACCTCAAGGAGAAAATGAAAGTATCGAAGTCCATGAGCAGACAGCACCGGCGGCTGTTGCTCAAGATAAAACGCCTGACCACTCGGCTCCTCCTACAACACCTACAACAGATTCGACGACAAACAATCTTTATTCGGCGCAGTTAAAGCCTTATTTACAAGTAGCTATCCCTTACAAAAGTGAACGGCAAAAATGGGAACCTGTTCTGCAATTAAATGAATTTTCGGCAGGGCCTTTAATTTGGATTGTGCGATCGCTCTCTAAGCTACTGTTAACCCTCAAATCCGAAAAAACTTGTACCACCCCTAGTTTAATGGCTGCTGCTGTTGGGATCAGCGAACAAGATTTTCCGCAGATTATCAATAATATTGCTGGTGTAATTTGCACTTGTCCATCTAGTTGGTCGGAACAATACCGCTTTAATGTGCGCGAAGCTTTACTCACTAGCAAACTTATCCAAC
Organism: Nostoc sp. UHCC 0252; assembly: GCF_034931145.1. NCBI lineage: Bacteria > Bacillati > Cyanobacteriota > Cyanophyceae > Nostocales > Nostocaceae > Nostoc > Nostoc sp. UHCC 0252. The sequence continues at coordinate 55,807 of NZ_JAYGHE010000030.1, forward strand.
ATCCGCAGCAAGTCTTTTTTGTGGAAGAAGCGATCGCTAGTTTACTCCCGGAACTTGATGCTGCTAACGGTGAACAAGTAAAATTAAGCCAACCTCAAGGTTCTCAGCCGGCAAAAACCAGCGAACATCCCATTGTGGGTAATACCCTGGTAATTAATATTGGAACAACTGCCACAGAAATGTTGCTGGTCGATGTCCCAGAAAGCCTGCTGCAATTGTCATACAATGATTTCATGCTCCATAGCTTTGCTTATGCTGGCAAGGGAATTGAGCAAGATATTATTTGCCAGTTGTTATTGCCACCCAAATCTCGCCAATCACGCACAGAAACACAAAGCGATGCCTACGGCGAGCTACGCCTAAGCAAAACTATCAGCAGTAATCCTTGGCAATGGCAACCGTCAATTCCCGGTTTAGACCAAATGCGTTGGCAGAGTTTAGGGTTGGAAGAACTACAACTACCCAGAGTTGGAGAACCAGATATTACCGCACGGATTCGCCTCCAGCAGCGTCTAGAGAGTTCTCTACTGGGACAGGCGGTATTAGATGCCGCACTAGCTTTAAAGCTGATTTTGCAACACCAAGAATCTTTTACCCTAGAATTAGCCGATCAGCAGTGGATTTTGCAACGACGAGATTTAGAAAGCCAGGTATTTATCCCCTTTGTGCGCCGCCTGAACCGAGAACTCAACAAGTTGTTGGTAGCTCGCGGTGTCCCCACAGAATCCATTAATCAAGCTATCTTGACTGGTGGGGTGGCTTGTATCGGGACGGTAAATCGCTGGTTACGGCAAAAGCTCCCCAGCACCAAGATTATTCAAGATTTATATCTCGGCGAAAATGGCGCTCCCAATTGCAGCCGGGTTGCTTATGGTTTGGCGATGCTGCCTTTACATCCCCAGATATTAGATATACCCAGGCAACAGTACACTGATTATTTCTTATTTACCGAATTGCTGCGGCTGCTACCAGAAAGGCCCTTATCTTTCGGTGAAGTTATCCAGTTATTTGAGGGTCGCGGGATCAATACTCGCACTTGTCAGCAACGCCTGCTGGCTTTCTTGGAAGGTGAGCTGCCCTCTGGATTGATACCTTCAGTTACAGATTCGGCTTGGCTCACTCAGAGTTCGCAAGAAAATTCTGACTATCAAGCGATCGCCACAACACCACTTTTTGAAAAACAGGGGAGTCTCACCTATCGTCCCAATTCCCGACAACTGTTATCTTTGCGTCGCTATCTAGATGCGATCAAGGCTAGTAATCAGCAATCACTGGAGGAACCATATACTGTGAACTTTGCCTTAGCGGTTCCTCATTGAGATTAGTGCATTACGCTAGAAACAAGAATACTACTCAAAATTCAAAATGCTTACATTATAAGCATTTTGAATTTTTGCAAGTGTACTTCTAAGACTATCTTTTTTGTCTGATGGGAAAATACTATAAATTTACAATATGTTACTTTAAGTAAAAGATTCTATAAACTTTAGGTTTTAAGTGATTATATTTCAAAAATTCTGTGTATATTAATACTAAGTGGTTGCGACAAAAACAGTAAAAACTGCGTAAAAATTAACTCCACGTCTACACTACTAAGAAAATGTCATATAACAACCTTGCCTATTTTGAGCTAGAAATGTTTCTCAGTAAGCTTCCTAGATAATAAATTGTAAAAGTTGTTTTTTGACAGGCTCTAAAGCAAAAATCCTTGTTATGAAAAAGTTAGCCCTTGTGAATAATCTTTATCTTTATTCAATTAATTGTTCGCAACAGCCTTTACACCCGTCAACTTTAAGCGTGAGAAAACGGTTAATTGACATTGTTGGAGCCATTGTGGGGCTGATTATTACATTTATGATAGCAATTCCTGTAGCGATTGCTACCTTTATTGATGAGCCAAGTCCAATATTTTATTCTCAAATTCGCTGTGGTTTGAACGGAAAAACTTTCCGCATCTGGAAATTCCGTTCCATGATCGTCGATGCTGATAAATTCAAGCATTTGGTTCAAAATCAAGCTAAAGGTCACATCTTTAAATCTGTTGACGATCCTCGCATTACTCCTGTAGGTAAATTTTTGCGGCGTACTAGTTTAGACGAATTTCCCCAATTTTGGAATGTTCTGGTAGGAGATATGAGTTTGGTTGGTACTCGTCCACCCACTCCTGATGAAGTCAGCAACTACGATCCGCACCACTGGGATAGATTACGAGTCAAACCAGGCATTACTGGAGAATGGCAGGCTAATGGTCGTTCAAGCATCACAGACTTTGAAACCATTGTCAAGATGGATATAGATTATCAACGCAAGTGGTCTGTAACTTATGATCTGAGTCTAATTTTTAAAACTATCTGGGTGGTATTCCAAAAAACTGGTGCTTATTGAATTTGTCGTTAGTCATTTATCATTTGTTTTTCTTTGCGTTAGCGCATCTACTTCATCTTCACTTTTTGATTCAACCTTTGACACCGCTACCTGTTTCTGTAGGTACAATGTAACGTTGCAGAAATAAAAATAGTAATAATACTGGGGCGATCGCAATCACTGAGCCAGCAGCTACCAACCTCCAGTCAAGGGAAAATGTCCCTGCTAGTTTGGCGACTCCTAAAGGAAGAGTGTATAAATTTTCGTCTTGGATGACAATTAAAGGCCACAAAAAGTCACTCCAAGCACCGATGAATACAAAAATAGCTAAAGTTACTAATGCTGGGCGAACTGCTGGTAACATTATATGCCACCACAATCCTAACTCTGAACTGCCATCCATTCGGGCGGCTTCTTCTATTTCTTTAGGGACACTCATGAAAGCTTGGCGCAACAGAAAAATGCCAAAGGCAGAAGCTAAACTCGGGAAAATCATTCCTAAATAACTATTTCTCAAACCCAACTGGACTGTCAAAATATAAAGGGGAATCATCACGATTTGGAAGGGAATCATAATCGTCGAGACAATCGCTACAAAAATCCAGTCTCGCCCCACAAATGACAATCTTGCCAATGGATAGGCAGCTAAAGCGCAAAACAGCAGATTTAAGCCAACCGTTAGCACTGACACCAAAGTGCTGTTATACAGGTATTGCCCAAAAGGTAGAGAGTTCCACACACTAAAAAAGTTATTCAGTGTAGGTGACGCAGGTAATAGCTGTGGCGGCGACTGCAAGATATTTTCCGTAGGTGATTTCAAGGCTGTGCTAATCAGCCACAGTAAAGGAAAGAGCATCACCAGTGCGATCGCTCCCAATAGCGCATACATTAGCAGATTTTGCGATCGTGATTTTTTTAAGTTCAGCATTTGATTAATAAATTTCTGAGTTTTGTAGATATTTATTACAACCTTCTTTACTAAAATTCCCTGCCCTTACTTTCATATAAATAATAGCTGTAAATGGCAGGACAGTAGACGGGACTGTTGATTATATTGACATCAATACAGTCACTTTAACTTTTTCTAAACCAACGACAGGGAGGGTATTCTTTAACTAACTAGCCTCTACGTAAGTTGACCATAGGAGTGATGCGGGGAGTTGAGCCAAAGCACTATTCTGAAATAGCGGCGTTCCAATGGAGAAGCAATATGGATCAACAGAAACAAATGTTGGAAATGGGCTGGGGCCGATTCGCGGCGATGATCGCGACCTCAACTTTCATCATGTTCTTCTTGATGTATCAGCTCATCTACTCACTTGACCACGCGGTGTTTAGTGTCAACCGACTGGTTGCCTCATTAGTCATGGGGTGCGTGATGACCGTTGTGATGCTTTCCTTTATGTGGTCGATGTACCGAGGAGTGGGGATCAAGTTCGCAGTTCTCGGTTTGGCTACCCTGCTCGGCGTGATTCTGCTCTCCGTGAATAGAAACCAGGTGTTGATCGGAGATGTCAACTTCATGAAGTCGATGATTCCCCACCACTCAATTGCCATTAACAACGCGCGGGAGGCGAGCATTAGCGATCCGCGTGTTCGCGAGCTTGCGGATGAGATAATTGAGTCGCAGATCCGCGAAATAGCTGTGATGAAGCTGCTCCTCGATGATATTGCGCGGAACGGAGAACGGGGGGCGGCGGAGCTTCCCGCTCGCTCGACCGAAATAACCCCCGATATGGAGCGCAAGATTAGAGAAGCAGTGCAGTAAATAAGCAGGTTTTCGTTGTGAATGCCTAACACACCCATGCACCAAAAGTTTTCGATCTACTGAAACTAGAGCTGACTTGAGTAATGCTGACTTAGGAGGGGCTTTTTGAATTTCGGAAGAAAGATTCGAGAATCTGAATCCTTCAGCCTTTTTGAGTCAGTCCGGTTTCCGTAGAAATAGCTTGTAATGGTTTATCCCAAGATTCAATAGGTATTTGGGACAAATAAGCGAAATCAAAGATAATTCCGATAGTCGGCTTTGTCTGCCACTGCGGTAAACTGAGTAAGCGATCGTAATATCCACCGCCATAGCCCAAACGATATCCTTGATGGTCGCAAGCAACACTGGGGACGAGAATCAAATCTACTTCAGCAACATCTAAGATTGGAGCATCAGGGTGTGGTTCGGCAATTCCATAAGCGCCACTTTGGACACAATCGCCAGGTGTCCAAATATGCCAACATAGGGATTTATCAATGCAGCGAGGAAATCCCCAATGGTATTTGGTGTTTGCAAATAGTGGACTGAGATCAGGTTCTTGACGAAAGCTGAAATAAGCGAGTATTGTTTTTGCTTGGGAGAACGAAGTAGAGTTTTGTAAATGAGAGCATAAGCGATCGCTTTTTTCTCTCCACTCTCGAACAGACATTGATTGACGTGTTTTGAGTAGAGTTCGGCGTAGTTCTGCTTTTGCTTTATTTAATTGATGATTAACTTTGTCCATGAAATATTGCGTCAAAAAAATAAGCTGGGCATTGCCCAGCTTATAACACTCTACATTTACTAATACATTGTTATGTGGCGTGTTGACGATACCACTCAATGGTATTCTTTAACCCTTCTTCAAAGCCCACCTGAGCAGTGAAATTAAAGGCTTGCTTTGCCCGTTCAGTATCTAAACAACGGCGGGGTTGACCATTCGGCTTGTCAGTTTGCCAAACAATTTCACCCTTAAATTCCATCGATTTACAAATTAAAGTAATTAAATCAAAGATGGAGATTTCGTAACCCGTTCCCAAGTTAACTGGTTCCGATTCGTTATAAAATTGAGTCCCCATAACAATCCCCCGCGCTGCATCTTCTGAATAGAGAAACTCGCGGGTAGGACTGCCATCACCCCAAACTGGGAGTTGCTTTTCTCCCTTAATTTGGGCTTCGTGAACTTTGCGAATTAAGGCTGGAATGACGTGGGAACTTGCAGGGTCAAAGTTATCTTCTGGGCCATATAAATTCACTGGCAGAAGGTAAATGCCATTAAAACCGTACTGCTGGCGGTAAGATTGCAATTGAACTAAAAGCGCTTTTTTAGCAATTCCGTAGGGAGCATTGGTTTCCTCCGGGTAGCCATTCCAAAGATCGTCTTCTTTAAATGGCACTGGGGTAAATTTAGGATAGGCGCAGATAGTACCAACACAAACGAATTTTTCTACTCCAGCTTGATAGGCAGCGTGAATTAGGTGCGTACCCATGATCAAGTTATCATAAAACAACTCTGCGGGTTTTTCGCGGTTTAGACCGATGCCACCCACATGAGCCGCTAAGTGGATAATTATGTCTTGCTGGTCAACTGCCCGTTGGCTATTTTCCCAGATACGCAGATCGCAATCGCGCGATCGCACTATTGTAATCTTCTCACGATCAGCCCCTGCAATACACAGTTGATCTATCACCTGACGACCTAGAAACCCCGACCCACCAGTGACGAGGATTCGTTGATTTTTTAGTTCTAAGGCGGTCATATTTTTATCCTTTATGGTGCAAATCAGAAGTGTAAAGCGCCCAGTTGTTGACGAATAGTTGCAATATCTAATGGAAATTGCGAACCATTTCCGTTGGGTGAAGTGTGACCCAATGCCTGTAAATCTGCTTCTACCATTAAGGAAACTAATTCTTCAAAGGTTACTGATGGTGTCCAGCCCAAATTCTGCCGTGCTTTGGTAGCATCGCCAATCAACAATTCTACCTCAGATGGACGGAGGTAACGCTCATCAAACTCTACGTAATCTTGCCAATTGAGATTTACGTAATTAAATGCCAGTTCCAAAAACTCTCGCACTGAGTGGGTTTCACCAGTAGCAATTACGTAATCGTCTGGCTGATCTTTCTGCAACATCAACCACATTGCTTTGACGTAATCCTTCGCATAGCCCCAATCTCGCTTTGCGTCTAGATTACCCATGTAAATCTTTTTCTGCTTACCAGCAACGATACCAGCCACGGCTCTAGTAATTTTGCGGGTTACAAAGGTTTCGCCCCGTCGTGGTGACTCGTGGTTAAAAAGTATGCCGTTACAAGCAAACAAATCGTAAGACTCACGATAATTGACTGTTTGCCAATGGGCGTAAACTTTCGCACAGGCGTAAGGACTGCGAGGATAAAAGGGTGTTGTTTCAGTTTGAGGTATTGCTTGTACTAAACCGTACATTTCTGAAGAACCCGCTTGGTAAAATCGCACCTGAATTCCAGTCCGGTGTTGGTAGTCTCGAATTGCTTCCAACAGACGCAGCGTACCCATTCCTACGGCATCTACCGTATATTCTGGTGAATCAAAGCTTACTCTGACATGGGATTGAGCGCCGAGGTTGTAAATCTCTACTGGCTTGACATCTTCTAAAATGCGCCGCAGCGTCGTACCATCTGTCAAGTCGCCGTAGTGAAGAAATAACCGCACCCCATCTTTGTGAGGGTCTTCGTAAATGTGATCGATGCGGTCTGTGTTGAAGGTAGAAGTCCGGCGAATAATGCCATGAACCTCATAACCTTGTTCCAGCAAAAATTCACTCAGATATGAACCATCTTGACCAGTGATACCAGTAATCAACGCTCGCTTCTGTTGCGTCATGCTCAATTATCCCTTCTTATCTTTGATTAAAAAGTTACAGCCAATCTGATACAACCTAGCAGCTAATCGCTCAATTTCCTAATGGGAAACCTACGAGTTCTTGTTGTTATGAGACTGTTTACCGTAAATAAATATACTTAATAAAAACTAATTTCATACCTAAGCTTAACCTTAGATATACAAACATTGTTTAAGTATGTATATTTTCTTTTACCAGATAGATGAAGATTATTTTTATGTTCGTTGCTTTTTTAGTCAAAATTTCATATTCATCTGGTTTTGTGAAGACTGAATAAAATCTAGATATTTACAGGCTTTTAGGGGCATTAACTGCCCCACAAAATCTATCTTAAGTATTTACTCAGTAGGCACCGTTGTTCTTGGGTAGAATAACTACATCAACAGTTTTCAAGATGATCCGTAAATCAAGCCAAAAATTCCTGAATTTGACATAATGCAGGTCTATTTGAACTCTTCGAGGGTAAGGAATATCATTACGCCCGGATACCTGCCACAAACCAGTAATTCCTGGACGGATTGTTAAAATCTCATCAATGTGACAACCGTATTTTGGGAGTTCTTCTGCTACTAAGGGTCGAGGGCCGACTACACTCATGTCCCCTTTTAAAACGTTCCAGAACTGGGGAAATTCATCTAAGCTAGTAATTCGCAAAAATTGACCAATTTTGGTAATCCGGGGGTCTTGTTTTAGCTTAAAACTGCTTTCAAACTCTTGTCGCAATTCAGGCGATGTTTCCATCATTTGCATGAGGATTTCGTCTGCATTGCTTACCATTGTTCGGAATTTAATACAATTGAACGCTTTGTAATTTTTTCCTACCCGTTCCTGGACATAAAAAATCGGGCCTTCTGAGCTAAGAGCAATCAGCAAGGCCAAGATTAAGTAGACGGGAAAGAACAAAATTAACACCGACAGCGAAAATACTATGTCAAACAGTCGCTTGGCAAACTCTCCGTTTAAGCCCTGAAAAGATAAACCTTTGGGCTTAACTTTTGGCATCTTTGTTTTTTGACCGCGCTTTAAGAAAGTACGCGTAGACGCTCTAGTGTCTTGCCGTACGCCTCGCTTGCCGGAGAGGAGTGAGCTCTGGGCAGTCATCATACTCCTTAATAATCCACACCACACATAGTCCCAATATTAAAGCCAAAATGATGTGCTTCTGGGGGGAAATTGCCAAAAGCCTAAAAAAATAAGACGTTAACCAAGACCATCATTCCGAAAACGGTCTTTTTCGTTGCATTTGTTTACAAAATCTAGATAACGATCTGCAAAGATTTGCGGTGAAAACTGCGCGGCGTGCGATCGCATATACTCGGAACTGAACGAACCTTCATACAATTCAAACTTTTCTACCGCCTCCACTAAAGCCGCCTCTGTTTGCGTCTTGAAGAATATACCTGTCCCTGTATCCGCACAAGAGCGAATATCTCGCACTGTTTCTAAAGCACCCCCTGCACCATAAGCAATCACTGGTGTGCCACAGGCTTGTGCTTCTACTAGGGCAATCCCAAAATCTTCACAAGCTGCATACACAAACGCTTTAGCCCTAGACATATATTTTTTTACCACATTATCGGGTTGCCATCCCAGTATTTGGATATTGGAGTTTGCCATTTCGCGGATTTTATTCATTTCATCTCCTGTACCAATGACCACTAATGGCCGCTTGAGTTGATTAAAAGCCTTGACAATCAACGATATTTGCTTATAACTCACTAATCGGGAAACTGTCAGGTAAAAGTCGTCTTTCTCAGATAGAAATGGAAATTCCCCAATATTCACTGGTGGGTAAATGACTGTTGCTTCTCGCCGATAGCAACGCCAAATCCGCCGGGCTGTATGTTGTGAGTTAGCAATGAAGTAATCAACGCGATTGGCACTCAGTACATCCCACTGGCGCAAACGATGTAATAAATATCGTGTCACCCACCCAGGTAAGCCACTACCCAGTTTGCTGTAACGCAGATAATCAAAAGTCAAGTCCCAGGCATAGCGCATAGGGCTGTGACAGTAGCAAATATGCATCTGTTCGGGAGTGGTAAGGATTCCTTTGGCAACAGCGTGAGATGAAGACAGAATTACGTCGTAATGCCGCAAATCCAGTTGTTCAATTGCCAAGGGCCACAAAGGCAAGTACTTTTGTATACCGTTACGGGCATAAGGAAAGTTTTGGAGAAACGTCTTGCCAATTTGACGCTTATATAAATAACTTTCTCTATTAGTGGATTCAAAATCGATTAGAGCATACAAATCAGCATCAATGTGATTCAAAATTTCTCGGACAACGAGTTCAGAACCACCTGTGGCTTTGGGTGTCAGCCACTCATGAACCAGAGCATATTTCAAGGGCACAGCTAACTTGAATAAATGGAAAATACAAAGGTTAATTTGATGACGTTAACTAAAAAGTTTCCTCTTGTGATTAATTAACGGGAAGCGTCCCAGATTAGCACACAAGACGCAATTTTTCCGTCAGAGGTTCCAGATGGATGCTGCAACCTGATAATCTCAGATTGGGGAATGGGGAATGGGGAATACCAATAGTTTTCTTTCCCTCTGCCTCCTCTGCTTTTTCCCTACTCCCTACTCCCTTGCCGACAACTGATATAGAAATGGTGAATTTATGCGAATTCTAATTATGGGTGGTACTCGGTTCATTGGTGTCTATTTGACTCAATTACTAGTGGAACAGGGACACGAGGTGGTGCTGTTCAATCGTGGAAATCGACCAGCACCTTCTTTACAGGGAGTAGGACAAATTATAGGCGATCGCACTGATGCTACTCAATTAAAGGCAAAGTTATCACAAGAAAACTTTGATGTCATTTTTGACAATAACGGGCGGGAACTTACTGATACTCAACCACTGGCAGAGATTTTTCAAGACCGAGTGCAACATTTTGTGTATATGAGTTCTGCCGGGGTGTATCTCAAATCTGACCAATTACCCCATGTAGAAGGTGATCCAGTAGATCCTAAAAGTCGCCATAAGGGTAAACATGAAACAGAAGCTTATCTGACTCAATTGGGATTACCTTTTACTTCCATTCGTCCTACTTATATTTACGGGCCTTGTAATTATAATGAGTTGGAAGGCTGGTTTTTTGATAGGATTGTGCGCGATCGCCCCATTCCCATCCCCGGAAATGGGTTACATATCACCCAGCTAGGTCATGTAAAAGACTTGGCACAAGCCATGACCCAGGTTTTGGGCAATAAACAAGCCATAGGACAAATTTATAATATCTCTGGCGATCGCTTTGTCACCTTTGATGGTTTAGCCCGTGCTAGTGCTGTAGCGGCTGGTAAATCACCCGATGCTGTAAAAATCGTCCATTACGACCCGAAAAAGTTTGATTTCGGCAAACGCAAAGCTTTTCCGATGCGAGTGCAGCATTTCTTTGCTTCGGTGAATAAAGCACAAACAGAATTAAACTGGCATCCTGAATATGATTTAATTTCCGGGTTACAAGACTCTCTGGAAAATGATTATTTGGCTAATGCAAAAGATAAGGCTGATATTGATTTCTCCATAGATGAGGAGATTTTACAAGCTTTGTGAGTAGTGTCAACTTAAAGCCAGGGCGAATAGAATAGAGCCTCCGGCACGCTGACGCGTTAAGCGAAGCTATGCCGAAGGCTTCACGCGGCTACACAGGCAAAGTCCGCCTCCTCGGACTAAGGTCAAATTAAGGGTTTGAAACCCACGGAGGTGGGTTTTGTTTGTATAGACGCGGTTTCTAACCGCCCGTTTCATGTTGAGTTGACACCTACTGATGCGATCGCATCTTCACGACTCATCAGGGTTAACGCCTAACTCTCGCAGTTGGGCTGCTAATCTGTTAGCACGTTGACTTTCTCTTTCTAGTTTTTCTAGCGGCGTGGGAAGCCAATTTCCAGATGCATCATACCAACGTAGCCACAACCGCTCAATTTCTTGGTAAGAACCTTGCCAAAGTCCTAAGCCCAGTTCCAAACCCTGCATCCACACCCTTGGGGTACTCAAGTCCAATTCGCTGTAACTATCTGCAACCAATTGGAATGCTTGGAGTTTATCAGTGTAGCGGTCAAACACAATGTAGTAAGGAATTCGCAAAATCCGCTCATAAACTTCCCATTTGGTCGGCGGTTGGTTAATCTCCCGCAGAGTTCGTCCTAAATCTTCTTTTTCAGTGCCAGGAGAAAGCAATTCTACCACTACAAAAGGAGCAACCCCTTCTTGCCAGATGACATAACTCAGACGCAAGTTTTGCTGTTCGTAGAGACGCGAAACTCCCACAGCAGCAAACCAGTCTGGGCGTTTGTACCACAGTGTATGCCGGAGGTCATAGTAAAGATTTAAGTCAGTGGCAACAAATACTTCCTCTGGTGGATAGTTAGGTGGGCAAAAGGTTTCGCGCAGAAGTTGGGGTTGAAAAAGGTGAAATTCGTCAGGCAAACCAGAGTCCTCCGGGTATTCACTGGGAAGATCATACATGGTGGGTAGGGTTTCTTTTGGAGGGCGCGGCGGGTCTGTTTGGTACATAAGAGCAATCCTGACCGACTAACTTTAAGTTAACGGATCACGATAAAGGTTTGACCAAAGTCAAAAGAAAATATTTTTTCTTATACCTGGGAAAGATGCAATTTATCGCGTCTTTAGCTTTTACTGGAACAGGAATTTAGAAATGGTATACAAACCCTGAACTTGAATAAAGAAGAAGTGGTATAAATGTGTCGTAAATGTTTTACCTAATGAAAGCAACCATTTAGGTATATTTTTTGAAGATTTAATACTTAAATTAACTGTTTATGGCACAATATCCACTCCAAAATGTTCTAAAAGCCAGGGCCCGCTTAGGTGAAGGCCCCATTTGGGACTCAACCAAAAACCTATTGTACTGGGTCGATATTTTTAACCATCGGGTGCATCAGTTCAATCCTGCTACGGGGGAAAACAGCTTTTTTGATGTGGGAGATGTCGTCGGTGCGATCGCAACAGCAGGTGCAGATAGATTAATTATGTTGTTGCGTCATCACCTGGCATTCCTCAACACTCAGACAGGTGTAGTTGCCCCCATTTTGGAAGTTGAAGCAAATCTTCCAGATAACCGTCTTAATGATGGGAAATGTGACCCTCAAGGACGTTTTTGGTTCGGTTCAATGTGTTCTTTGGAAAAACCCCAGGCTAGCCTCTATCGCTATGATAAAGATGGTTCATTGCATGTGATGGAAACGGGATTGACTATTTCTAATGGTTTGGGGTGGAGTCCAGATCAACAGACATTTTACTTAACAGATTCTCCTCAGCAAAAAATATATGCTTACGATTTTAATTCAATAACAGGAAATATTAGTAATCGCCGGATTTTTGTTGATTTAACTCATGAATCTTTCTATCCAGATGGGTTGACAATAGACAGTGAAGGACATATTTGGTCAGCTATGTGGGATGGATGGTGTGTGATTCGTTTCAACCCCAACGGTGAAGAAGTATTGCGGATAAAGCTACCTGTGCAAGTACCAAGTAGCTGTACTTTTGGGGGCGATGATTTACAAACACTCTACATTACCACTGCTTCAGTTGGACTTAGCCAAGCAGAGATCGAAAAAAGTTTCCACTCCGGTGATTTATTTGCTCTCCAAACTGATGTTACTGGATTACCTACTCATGCTTTTGAGGAATTATAATAATTTTCTGGTAATCAAACTATATGGTGGGGAATCACAGATGTGTGACTCTACTATTGTTTATTATCTCCACAGCGCCACTTGCTGCTTGAGTTCTTTCATATCTAAATAATCGCTAGCAAAAGCTTTTCGTAAAAGTGGATGAGGAATAAATTGATCGTATTTTTGAATTTCCGGTGCTTCTGAATTACTTAGTAAACCTTCTGAGCTAATTCTTTGCTCACACAATGAAGCAATTTCAGGATAAAGATATTTAAATTTATCTTTGCCTAATTTTATTGTGAAATAGTAAGGATTTAATCCGCCGATACTTGTAATTTCCAATGATTCTCGGCAGTAGGAATTGAGTAATCTTTCTAGGGTGCGGTAAGCAACCGTACCCATCCAGGGAAAAATGCAGCATTTACCTTTTTCTAATTGTACGATATTTTGTTTATCTAATCCAACCTGCTGTACTAATTGGCGAACTTGACGTAAACGTTGCAGAGCATTTTTTTGCAAGTAGCTATACTCGATATTTTCATATAGAACCTGTTGCATTCGTTGCAAAACTTTGGTGTGAATACTACCACCGCTACCACGCCAATAAATACTAGATTTACCCTCGGCTTGTTTAACAAAAATAGACTTTTTTTTAAAGTCAACTTCTACGACTTCCCAAGTTCTCCCAGCTAAAGCAAACTGATTACCAACAGCAGGGGGCGTGACGATACTGCCAATTTGCGTTGCACCTTGCTTAACAATATATTCTTGCTGTTCAGCAAAAACAGCATAAAACTGAAATTTTCTTACAATTTTTTCTCCTATTAAACCCAGGATTAATTTACCTTGCTCAGTATGCTGAATATGACCAATATCAATTAAATAGCGAAGTAATAATTGGAAATCTTCTTTGGAAATAGCAGCAAAGGGCGGCAGACTAAAAATTTGTTTAGCTAAGGCATTAGGTGAAAGTTCTCCTGTTGCTGTTAAGATACTCATTGTCTGGTGATAAAGCAAACTCAAAGGATATTTAATCGGTCTGATTGGTTCAATCCATTGCTCCTCCAAATAAAGTTGAATAATAGCGATAGACTGCAACAATTGCCAGGGTATTTGCTCTGGGAGAGAAGCTTCTGATAATGGTTTACCTTCAGCACATATAAAGCGCATATCGGCAGCTTCACCTCTTCTACCACTACGTCCTAAACGCTGTAAAAAACTAGCTACAGACAAGGGTGATTCTAACTGAATAACTCGCTCTAAATAACCGATATCTATACCTAATTCTAAAGTTAGAGTAGCGGCGGTAACTGCTGGCTTGTTGGGTTCACGCATCGCATCTTCAGCAGTTTGGCGCAAGCTAGCAGATATACTCCCATGATGCACATGATATATATCTGGTAGTCCTTGTTCTGTGGCAATTTGTCGCAAAGATGCTATTACAGATTCAGTGCGGGTGCGATTATTAGCAAATATTAGGCATTTACGAGATTTGCTGAGGTTGAAAATATATTGTTCATAATCTGTCGCCTCTGATTCATCTACTTCATCATTAATATAAAAGTGTTCTACAGCTAGTTTAATTTGGCGTTTTATCCCATCAGTTTGAGGTGTAATGACTGGCTTATCTGTCCCTGAACGCAGCCAATCTTCAGCTAGTGAGTAATCACCAAGAGTTGCCGACAAACCAATACGGCGCGGTTGCTTTTGCGTCAACTTTGCTAAACGTTGTAATTGGCAAATAATTTGACAACCACGTTCTGAACCCATGAAGGCGTGAATCTCATCAATGATGACAAATCTTAAATCACCAAATAAGCGGAGGAGGTCGTTATTTTTGTTGATTAACAAACTTTCTAGAGATTCTGGTGTAATTTGGAGAATACCTTGAGGATTCTTTAAAAGTTTGTTTTTTCGACTTTGAGAAACATCACCGTGCCAATGCCAAACTGGAATATCTGCTTCTTTAAGTAAGTCGTTGAGACGCTCAAATTGATCGTTAATTAAAGCTTTAATTGGGCTAATATATAATGCCCCTATAGTTGCAGCAGGGTTAGCATGTAATAAAGTCAAAATTGGCAGAAAAGCTGCTTCTGTTTTACCCGCAGCAGTTGCAGCAGTAACTAGCAAATGAGCATCGGTGTCAAATATAACTTGACAAGCGGCAATTTGGACTGGTCGTAATTCAGTCCACTGGTGATGATAAATATATTCTTGGATGAATGGTGCAAGTCGGCTAAAGGCATCGCTCATATTTTTTATAGCTACTCCTTGGTATTTCATAACTCCCGAATCATGGATCAACGAATTTCATGCTTGAAATTAGCGATCGCTACTCTTAAATTTCTGCCGTAGAGATTCAACGACAAGAGCATTGATGGCAGAAGTTCCACCTACTATGTCATATATGGAGATTGTTGCTTAATTATTTTATGTCTATTCAAGTCTACGGAATTCCCAATTGCAGCACTTGTAAAAAAGCTTTGACGTGGCTTCAACACAACAACATTGACCATGAATTTATCAACACCAAAGATAATCCACCAACTCGTGAGATGATTCAAAACTGGGTAAAGTCTTTGGGTTTTGCTCCCATGCGAAACACATCCGGTCAATCCTACCGCGCTTTAGGAGATGAAAAGAAGACTTGGGCTGATGAACGGTGGGTTGATGCATTCACTTACGATGCAATGCTGCTCAAACGTCCACTTTTCGTCAAAGATGGAACAGCTGTGTTGGTTGGCTTTAGAGATGAGGGAATAGTTCGAGAAAAATTAGATTTAGCTTCAGGCGTGCTGAGTAAAGCCCGTGCTGAGTTACCCCATAGTTAAAACTAGGGGAAACTATATTATTTGGCGTTATTATAGCGTTTTCTAATCATACAAGTACATCATAACCCCCTGCCCACTGTTTCGTGGGCAGGGGGTTGACAGTGGGGTTCAGTACCTACTTAACCGAGAACCGATATAGCGCGATCGCCTTTTTAGATTTGGTTCGATCGGAAGCCGATAGGGCCTTCACCAGAATATGTTGTGGTTCCAGTTAGGGTCTTTCCGCCATCGCTAGATGTGACGTTGAGCGCCACTACATTCTGTCCTGTACGACCACCGATTATCCAAGTTCCACCAGGATTCCACGGCGCTGTATTACCACCCCACTGGTTTTCTACTGTGTAGTTGTTGCCGGCGACAATGTTACCTTTAAAGCCGATGGGGCCTTCACCAGAGTATGTGATAGTTCCAGTCAGGGTTTTACCGTCGTCGTTTGATGTAATATCGATCGCAACAACATTTTGATTTGCCCGAGAGCCAAGTACCCAAGCCCCGCCGGGATTCCACGGAGCAGATGAGCCTCCCCATTGATTTTCCACATTATAGACACGGCCATCAGCAGCAGCACTCTTAAAACCGATGGGGCCTTCACCAGCATAAGTGATAGTTCCAGTCAGGGTTTTACCGCCGTCGCTCGATGTAACATCGATCGCAACAACATTTTGATTTCCCCGAGCGCCAAGTACCCAAGTCCCACCAGGATTCCACGCAGCAGATGACCCTCCCCACTGGTTTTCTACGTTGTAGGTGTCGCTTCCAGTTAAAGTACCTTTAAAACCGATGGGGCCTTCACCAGCATAAGTTGTGGTTCCATTCAGTGTCTTGCCGTTGTCACTTGATGAAACTTTAAGTTCGACAATGCGCTGATCTGCTCTAGCTCCAATTACCCATACTCCACCAGGATTCCACGGAGCAGAGGCACCACCCCACTGATTTTGTACATTGTATAGATTATTAGCATTAGTGGTTGTTGTAGCTGTCATTGTTTTCCTCCAAAGTTTTGATTGTTTAGTCAAAGTGAATCTATAGCAATCCAATTTGATTTCGGAAAAAATTACCCACAATTAACAATACTTTCGCCAAATTACGAGGCTTGACATAGAACAAACCTACATAATAAATACCTCTCTTTTCCATGTAACAAAAAATTCAGTCAAGAAAATTCTGTTCTGTATGGTTTTGTAGAAGTAGTTTTAACTGTCGTGTATCTCTGAGTGCAGATTCTATGTTCTGCGAGTAGTCAAGCAAGCGCTTGTCTAGGGTATTTTGGCAAAAGTACTGTGAAGCAGCAAATATTACTGTTTTGGGCTGTCGTAGTTATACTAGTACGATAGTAGTTAAAATTGCAAGCGTAGTTAAGAAGATTTTTGATAAAAAGGTTGTTTTGCTTCATTAAGCTAGCCGTGACATAAGTTAATAAGCCCGGAGCATCAGTTATATTTAGGGGTTGCGATCGCTTTTGTAAGTACTTTGAAAAATTTTGTCGATTTTTACTCCTATTGACTCAATGCAGATTAACATCCGTCAGTCAAACTGAAGTAATAGAGCAAGTATATAAAGAGGCAAAAACCATGAATAAGCATAAGGAAACATTACGTGTCATCCTTGCCATATCCATCATTGTGGTGGGAGTGACACATTTTGTTGTTCCAGGAGAATATGTCAAAATCGTGCCGCCGCAACTACCCTACCCTTTAGGATTAGTTTATCTCAGTGGTTTTTATGAAATTTTGGGTGGTATTGGGTTATTAGTCCCGCCTGTAAGTCAAGCTGCTGCTTGGGGACTTCTTGCTCTTTTTATTGCTGTTTATCCTGCCAATATTAATATGGCGGTTAATCTGATTAAGATTGAACATATACCAAATTCACCTTGGGTACACGTAGTCAGGCTTCCCTTGCAAGCAGTTTTAATTGCTTGGGCTTGGTGGTACACGAAATCTTCTGATTGGGAAAAACAAGCTTCTATCATTCCCAAATCACTCATTCCCAAAGAATTAAAATTGAAATGAGTGGGTTTTTTATATTTGAATTATGCGTATTGCAACTTTATTTGGGATAACCCTTTCGTTAGCAATCGGTATTGGGGGAGTAACGCTTCCGGTAACTCAAGCGGTGCAGCTTAGAGATGGTACAGTCTACTTTGTCCAACCACCGAAACTTGTGAGTGCAACGACTACTTATAAAGATGTGAATGTTTGGGGTGGAACTTACTATTTCACTATCAACCTGCCGGAAAATGCTGGAGAATCTCTTCAGAAGGTAACGATCGCACAAAGGGAAGGATCAGAAAACATCCGCTATCATCTTAATGATACCCGCGCCTTTGTCGGAAAGCGCGATGCCTACGGCGGGCTACGCCTACGCAAAGAATCTCGGCTAACACTAGGTGCAGTCACAGCAGAACGCAAGACACGAACCGTTACTGTAAATTTTGAACCGCCTGTAACTCCCGGACAAACAGTGACAATCGCCCTCCGTCCTGTGAGTAATCCCAGCTTTTCTGGTGTCTACTTACTAGGTGTAACAGCATTCCCGGTGGGTGAGAAATCCCACGGGCAATTTCTCGGCTTTGGACGATTTCAGTTTTACAGTAATAGAAGTCACTGGTGGTTTCCATAGGTAGCGCGATCGCTTGCAAACATTTGGTAAATAGTAAAATTAGTGAGCGGATAAGGAAAGTGTTTTTATGAGCATCCCACTAGTAGAACAGCCCACAGAAGAAAAACTGGTAACTCTCAAGGATGTTTCTTGGGAGCAATTTAAAGGTATCGAAACACAACTTCAGGAAAACCGCAATGTCAGACTATCTTATTTGTCAGGAATTTTAGAAATTATGTCTCCAATTGGAGATAAACATGAGAAAGTGAAAAGTACTGTTGGCTTGCTACTAGAAGCTTACATGAAAAAGTTAGGCATCCGGTTTTACAGACGTGGTGGTTTCACTTTGGAAGAACCTGGCTATGCTTCTGGTACGCCAGATGAATCTTACAGCATTGGCACAGAAAAAGAAGTTCCTGACATTGTAATTGAAATTATTGTCACCAGTGGAACCATTAACAGGAAGGAGTTATACAAACCTAAAAAAGTGCCTGAAGTCTGGTTTTGGAAATCTAACTCTATCGAAATATTCCGTCTTAGCGAACAGGGCGAGTATGAACAAGTAGACCGGAGTGTGTTTTTTCCAGATTTAGATCCAGCTTTGCTGCTGAATTATGTCGCCATGCCTGACCAATACGACGCTGTTGTTCAATTTGAGCAGGCTATCCGAAATCAATAAATTTTTATCACCAGAATATCTGCAAATTTAAAATAAATCCTGGTAAGATGTCCTCTCCTGATAATTCTTGAGGAGATGCTAATATTTCTACTGGTTTACCAATACGATAGATTTCTACCTGACGTATTTTCGGATTAATTAACCAGCCTAATTTAACTCCGTTATCGATATATTCCTGCATTTTGGCTTGCGTTTCTCGCAAACTATCGCTTGGTGACATTAACTCTAAGACAAAATCTGGAGCAATGGGCGGAAACTTTTCTTGTTCTTCGGGTGTGAGTGCATTCCATCTCTCTTTTTTTATCCAAGCGACATCAGGAGAACGGTTTGCACCATTGGGAAATTTAAAGCAGGTGGAAGAATCAAAGCAAATTCCTAGTTGAGTTTGGCGATTCCAAATCACAAAATCTGCCGAAATTTCTGAGTTACGATTTCCAGTCTCTCCGCCTGTGGGTGGCATTATTAGTAGTTTTCCCTCTGCATTGCGTTCAAATTTAACTTCTGGGTTTTCCCGACAGAGTTGATAAAATTGGTTGTCGGTGAGTTGGATGATGGGATTCAAGTTGATTGTGATAGCTGTCATGGGGGTTATCTTGAGGATGACATCAACTTTAGCTAAATTGTAAGCAATCATGAGTCAGAATATTGACGCAGCTAGAATTTCGATTATTATTCCGACTCTTAATGAAGCAAAGAATATTAAAGAGGCAATTGCAACTACTCAACCCAGTACAAATATAGAAGTAATTGTGGTAGATGGTGGCTCTCAAGATGATACTGTAGCGATCGCTCAGTCTTTAGGTGTCAAAGTTATTTCATCATCTCCCGGTCGTGCTGTGCAAATGAACGCGGGTGCTGTAGCGGCTAGCGGTGAGATTCTGCTGTTTCTCCATGCAGATACACGTTTACCGATTGGGTTTGATGAGATGGTTCGCACAGCGCTACAACAGTCTGGAATTGTTGCTGGTGCTTTTAAGTTGCGGATTGATGCGTCACTTTTAAGTTTACGATGGGTGGAGTTGGGTGTAAATTTGCGATCGCAGTTTTGCCAAATGCCCTACGGCGACCAAGCAATTTTTTTAACAAAAACAGTATTTCAGCAAATTGGTGGTTTTCCTGAATTGCCTATCATGGAAGACTTTGAACTCATGCACCGATTAAAAGGCATCGGACGCATTGTAATTATCCCTACACCTGTTCTTACTTCAGCGCGTAGATGGTTGCAAAAGGGAGTATTCAAAACCACGCTACTTAATCAATTAATAATTATTGCTTATTTACTCGGCGTTTCACCTGAGCGAATTCGTTGCTGGTATCGCCGAGAAAAATTTAAGAGAATTTAAGCTGTTTCTCATCTGGGTACTATATCTTAGGAGCAGTAAATTTAAGGTGTAGGTTTCAAACTTGAGCCTCAAAAGGTCAACATTGAGCCTCAGAAGGTCAACATCGAGCCTCAGAAGATCAACATCGAGCCTCAGAAGGTCAACTTCGAGCCTCAGAAGGTCAACATCGAGCCTCAGAAGGTCAACATTGAGCCTCAGAAGGTCAACATTGAGCCTCAGAAGGTCAACATCGAGCCTCAGAAGGTCAACATTGAGCCTCAGAAGGTCAACGTCGAGCCTCAGAAGGTCAAACTTATAAAAATGAAGAAGCGTTTATTAAATCCCAAACTCAAACTACTACTCTTAAGTTGCCTAATTATCACTCTCATAATTGTCGCTAAACAATTTAACTTTCAGGGACTTTTACAAACCTCAATCATTTGGGTTGAGAGTCTTGGAGTTTTAGGGCCTATTGCCTACATAGTCATTTACAACTTGGCAACATTACTATTTATACCGGGTTCTCTCCTAACTCTAAAAGGTGGTTGTCTGTTTGGAGTATTTTGGGGGTCAATATATGTGCTAATTGCTGCAATAGTCGGAGCAACCTTGGCTTTTATCATTGGACGCTACCTTTCACGAGATTGGGTTTCTCGACAAATAGACAAACATCCTAAATTTAAAGCCATTGATTTAGCAGTTGCTAAAGAGGGATGGAAAATTGTCTTTTTAACTCGTCTCTCCCCCATTTTTCCTTTCAATTTATTAAATTATGCTTTTGGAGTAACACAAGTTTCTCTGAAAGACTATATATTAGGTTCCTTTGGCATTATTCCCGGTACTGTAATGTACGTTTATATTGGTTCTTTAGCTGGGAATCTTGCCATGATTAATACATCTCATCAACCAACTACTTCAGAAACTCAAGCCTGGCAATGGATAATGCAAGTGGTTGGGTTAATTGCTACGGTTGCTGTGACTGTTTACATCACAAAAATTGCTCAAAAAGCATTAGCTCAAAGTGTGGTAATAGAAAAAATAATAATCCATGATGAAACTAACAATCATCCAGATATTTAAAAGTATTAATTTCAGGAATTTGCAAAAGTTTTTGAGTTTAGGCGCATTAATATTACTGATATCATTGAGCGCCTTTTCATTAAATACAGAATCGGCTTTTGCACAAGAATCTGTAAATCCCAATTATTTCAATCCCCAAGCTATTTTACGCGAAGCCTTACAGTGGATTAATAGCTTGGGTGCGTCGGGAGCTATAGCTTTTATTGCACTTTACATTATCGCCACCGTCGCTTTTTTCCCCGGTTCTATTCTCACCTTGGGAGCAGGTGTAATTTTTGGCGCAGTTTGGGGTTCTCTCTACGTGTTTATCGGTGCAACCCTTGGCGCTACTGCTGCCTTCCTCGTGGGACGTTATTTAGCAAGGGGCTGGGTTGCTGGTAAAATCGCAAATAACAAAAAATTTGCCGCCATTGACCAAGCAGTTGGTAAAGAAGGATTAAAAATTGTCCTGTTAACGCGACTATCCCCAATATTTCCTTTTAATTTGCTCAATTATGCCTTTGGCATCACGGGAGTTTCACTGAAAGATTATTTCATCGGCTCTATAGGGATGATTCCCGGAACCATTATGTACGTTTATATTGGTTCCCTTGCAGGTAATCTTGCCATGATTGGTACTGAAGCTCAACCTACTAACCCGACTTTACAATGGGCAATTCGGATTTTAGGTTTGATTGCAACAGTAGCCGTTACAGTTTATATAACCCGGATTGCACGCAAAGCTTTAGAAGAAGAATTGTAGGATAGCACAGGTATCCCTTATGCTACTTTACTGTGGTTTATTCAACAGCAAATTGCTGTAAATTCTCCATTGTTGAAAGGTTATACAGGAAAACTTTAATTGTATCTGTCAATTCCCAAACGGACAAAACAATTCAAAAGCTGTATTTATTATTAAACAAACATAAAAAACAAGAGACTGAGCCGCCTAAATTTATCAGGATTCTTAATTTTCAATCTCTCCCAAAGGTAGTTAACTTTAGTATTTTCAACTTTTAAAAGAGGTTTCACCAATGACTAATTCAGATTTAGAGAGAGTCACAGTTCGCCCAACGGATGAGTATAATCAAAAGTTGGTATCTTATGTCCATCCGCCAAATTGGGTTAATCCTCAACCCGCAGATGTTTACGATTTGGTAGTAATTGGGGCTGGTACGGCGGGATTAGTGGTGGCGGCGGGGGCTGCGGGCCTAGATTTGGGTTTAAAAGTGGCGATAGTTGAAAAGCATCTCATGGGTGGAGATTGCTTAAATGTTGGTTGTGTACCGTCTAAAACTATTATTAGGTCTGCCCGTGTAGTTGGCGAAATCTGGGATGCTAAAGCCTTGGGAGTTAATATTTCCCAACATAATATAGATGTTGATTTTCCCAAAGTCATGGCAAGGATGCGGCGAATCAGGGCTGATATCAGTCCTAACGACTCGGCGGAGCGGTTTCAAAAGTTGGGTGTCGATGTCTTTTTGGGTAGCGGTCGATTTGCGAGTAAAAATACTGTGGAAGTTGGCGGTAAAACCCTGCGGTTTAAAAAAGCTGTAATTGCGACAGGCGCGAGAGCCGCACAACTGTCGATTCCGGGAATTGAAAAGGCGGGTTATCTAACGAATGAGACGGTTTTTTCCCTAATTCAACGACCGGAACGTTTAGCGGTGATTGGTGGCGGCCCCATTGGTTGCGAATTGGCACAAGCTTTCCGGCGCTTGGGTTCTGAGGTGATACTTTTTCATAGCGGTTCGCATCTTCTGAATAAAGAAGACGCTGAGGCTGCTGAAATTCTGCAAAAGGTTTTGATTAGAGAAGGAATTCGCGTAGTGTTGAATTCCAAATTAGAAGAAGTAGTAACTGTGACTGAAGGGAAACGGCTTTACTTTTCTTCTAATGGTCATCGAGATTCGGTGACAGTAGATGAAATTTTAATCGGTGCGGGGCGATCGCCAAATGTGGAAGGTTTAAATTTAGAATCAGTGGGTGTAGAATACGACTTACGCCAAGGTGTGAAGGTAAATGATTACCTCCAGACGACCAATCCCAAAATTTATGCGGCTGGCGATATCTGCATGAACTGGAAATTTACCCATGCTGCTGATGCTGCGGCGCGGATTGTAATTAAAAATACGCTGTTTTCTCCCTTTGGCATAGGACGCTCGAAACTCAGTAGTCTGGTGATGCCTTGGGTAACTTATACTGATCCCGAAATTGCCCACGTAGGGATGTACGAACACGAGGCGCAGAAATTGGGTATTGAGGTGACGACAATCAAAATACCTTTTAGTAGTGTAGACCGAGCGATCGCAGATGGTGAAGAATCAGGTTTTCTCAAAATCCATCATAAAAAGGGGTCTGATGAAATTATCGGTGCAACTATTGTCGCCAGCCACGCAGGTGAGATGATTTCAGAAGTGACCACGGCAATAGTGAATAAGCTCGGTTTGAGTAAGTTGAGTAGTGTAATTCATCCTTATCCCACTCAAGCCGAGGCTATTAAAAAAGCGGCTGATGCTTATCGCCGCACACTCTTGACATCCAATACCAAAAAATTGTTGGGATTTCTAACAAAGTTATCTTGACCAAAATCAGTGAACAGTCATATCATGTTCGACCTAATACTTATGTCATTGCAAGCGTTGCGCGGCAATCCCAAACCTTTGCGATTGCTTCACTTCGTACCCTGCGGGAACGCCAAGGGCGGTACGCAATGACAATTATTTAACCGAACATGATATCAGACAACTGTTCACTGATGAAGAAGAATTCAGAAGTCAGAATCAATCAGTCGGGGATTCAGACAGGCGCAGGATTGCGTAGCGTTAGCGAGTCCGCGAGCGTCTTGAAGGGGGTCTTAAACCTGGTTATCCATCCGCCACTCACACAGAAAACATTGCTGAATTCTGACTCCTGAATTCTATTCGATAAGTAATAACTGTTATGTCACATGATCTCTAAACAGGTCGGAAACGTTTAATTGCGCCTCCTGTCAAGTCTGCGTAGTACAGATTACCATCCTCTCCAGTGGTTATTTGTACAGGCACTCCTAGATTAGGTGTGTCTTCTTCGGAAGCAAAGCGATTGACAGAGATAAGTGTATAGTTACTATCGAATTTCAAAGCATCGATAGTTCCTTCGCTGAAATCACCAACAAATAAAGCACCTTCATAGATTGAAGGGAAAGTACTACCTGTGTAAAAGTCACCCATCGTAATCGAATTAGACCCATCATTCTTGTAAGTGTAAACTGGTGCTGTAACAGTTTTGCCACTATTATAAAAGTCTTGCGCTGCATCTAGGGAAGAGTATAGTGGTTGTTGGAGATTGACGATGTTCCCTTCGCTATCAAGACCACCTTCATAGAATGGCCAGCCAAAGTTCGCTCCTGGTTTTCCGATATTCACCTCTTCATAACGATTGAAGCCAACATCACCGATAACAGGGGTATTGGTTTCCTGATCAATTGTGAAGCGGAAAGCGTTACGCAGACCGTAATTATAGACTTTGGAAATATTGCTATCGGGATCGCCATTATAGAAAGGATTACTTGATAACCCTTGACCAGTAATGGCATCAATATGCAGAATCTTACCGGACAGATTATTGAGATCCTGGACGCGCACTGCTCGCGGATCTATTCCATTGTAGGAAGTGCCATCTCCTAAACTCACAAACAGAGTACCATCAGTACCAAAGCGCACAGCACCAACTGAGTGAGCTTCACTATCATTAGCTATATAATTCTCGATATTTTGGACTTTATCGAGATTATCGACATAATCTTGTAAGCTAGTAAACCGCTTACCAGTATCTTTGTTGATAATTCCTGATGGTGCATAGCCAAGTGTGACATTTGTGCTATTACTATCTGGGCGGTTGATATTATCCCAAGTGCCATTAGTACCTAGTAGCACAAATTCGCTACCAGCAATAGCAGTAGTGTAATTAGTGTTGGGATCGGCTGTCACGCGAGTTAGCCGTGCAGTTCTATTGCCCGACTGATCGCGATTGTCCAATATGGTATTAGGATTGTTCTTAGGATTGTTTGGATCGGTCTCTGGTGGATCGTAGGTATACAAAAGGTAAACGTAGTTGTTACCGTTGGGTTTACCAAAATCTGGATGTACGGCAATGCCTAATAAACCGCGATCGCGGGTATCGTTTACCTGTGCAGAAATATCGATAAATGGTGTTGCTAATAAGGTATCGTTGTTCAAGACTCGCACTACCCCATTTTTCTGAGCAACGAACATGGTGTTACCGTCAGATGTCGTGTCAAAAGCTGTGGGTTCAGTCAAACCAGAAGCTACTGTATCTAGAGTAAACTTACCAGAGTCGTTATCGTAAATAGTGATAGTTGTCTGTTGAGTATTTAGTTCTACTCCTACTGCGTTACTGAACTTCAAAGTAAATGTTTCATTTTCCTCCCCTACGTTGTCATTAATAATGGGGATAACAATGCTCTTGCTGGTTTGTCCGGCTGCAAAGGCTAAGGTTTCAGATACAGTCTGGTAGTCAGATCCCGCCTTAGCAGTTCCATCCACGGTTGCGTAGTCCACGCTCGCAGCCCCTGTACTGTTACCCCGTGTAACTGTGACTGTAGCAGTACCGTTATCCTCATTAACTGCTGGCCGAGTGAAAGTGAGACCAGAGCGATCGTTATCTTGAATCGTAATTTCCAGAGTTCTTTGCAGTCCCAGTGTTGCCCCTTGTGCCTGATCGATGACAAAACTAAAGGTTTCATCTGTTTCTCCTAAAGAATCGTCATTGATCAAAATAGATACCTGCTTGCTGCTTTCTCCTGGTGCAAAAGTAACTGTTCCGGCGGATTCACGGCCTTCACTTCCATAGTCACTCCCTGCTGTAGCAGTACCAGCTATGGTCGCATACTTAATTGTCGATGTGCCACTTAAATCACCACTTTTTAGCAAAGTGACGCTTATACTACCAACACCTTCATTTACAGTTGTGGCAAATGAACCCAAGGTAATACTGGCTTCAATTTCTGGTGAATAAAGTTGAGACTGGGGAATGATTTGCTTTGCTT
>NZ_JAYGHE010000031.1:0-81934 GCF_034931145.1 Nostoc sp. UHCC 0252
GATGGTGATGTAACCTATGCTGTCGGCGCTAGAGCTTTAAATTTCGGGGTTGAGTTAGGAGTTGGCCCTGATGGTGCTACGGGAGTAGATGTTTTGAAATTTATCAGTTTACCTGTCATCTCACCTTATGTAGGAGTTGGACTTTATTCAGAAGATAAAGGTGTTGCAGTTTCAGGTGGCGTTCAGGTAGGTGCTACTGATAACGTTTTTGTTGGTGCTGGCTACAATTCTATTCGTGGCTTTAACGGGCAACTGGGAATCAGATTTTAACTTTACGAATTATTTACGCGGGGGGAATAACTGAAGTTGAGATTAGTTCTCTGACATGAACTGCGGAATCTTGCTGTAATGCTGATGCCACGATCGCTTCACTCTCAACTATACTCAACCGAGCGATCGCCTGTTTAACTCCAGGTATACTTTGAGGATTGACGCTTAACTCATCCAGCCCTAAGCCTAATAAAATTGGTGTTGCTAAAATATCTGCTGCCAATTCTCCACATAATCCTACGGAAATTCCGGCAGCATGAGCAGCTTGGATTGTTTGCTGCACCATTCGTAAAACTGCTGGATGTAGCGCATCAACTAAGTTTGCTACACGGGGATTAGTGCGATCGCTAGCCATGACGTATTGGCTCAAGTCATTAGTCCCTATACTAAAGAAGTCTACTTCAGCCGCTAATTGATCTGCGATCGCAACTGCTGACGGAACCTCTACCATAATCCCTACTTTCATCGCTGCATCAAAGGAAATACCAGCTTGATTTAATTCAGCCTGCACTTCACCCAAAATTACTTTAGCTGCATGTACCTCAGTTACAGTGGCAATCATCGGCAACATGATCTTAATTTGATGTCCAACACTAGCTCTCAAAATTGCCCGTAACTGAGTTTTGAAGAGTTCTGGATGATCTAAACAAAAACGAATTCCCCGCCAGCCTAAAAAAGGGTTAGCTTCAGGAAACCCTACTCTCAAATAAGGAAGTGGTTTATCACCACCGACATCTAAGGTACGAATAATTAGGGGACGATTATCTAAAACTTGAGCGATCGCCTGATACACTTCAAGTTGTTCTTCTTCTGTGGGAGCGCTGATTCTATCTAAATAAAGAAACTCTGTACGGAGTAGTCCCACCCCTTCTGCACCGCTAGCCACAGCAACTTGCACATCATTTATACTACCAATATTGGCAAAAACTTTAACTTGCCGACCATCACGAGTAATTGCTGGCTGATGTGCTGTAGCTCGTGCTTCCTGTTGAGCAGTTTGCCAAGCTGACTGTTTTGCTGCTAATAAATCTAGGATATGTGATTCTGGTTCTACCCAAGCCTTGCCGCTTTCACCATCAAGCGCCATTAGTGTACCATCTGCTAAATGCAACACTTGGGCATCTACTCCCAAAACTGCGGGAATACCCAATGTCCGGGCAATAATTGCACTATGAGAAGTAGCACTACCAGAAGTTGTACAAATACCCAACACCTTTGTCGGATCTAATCTAGCGGTATCTGAAGGGGTTAAATCAGTTGCCACTAAAATCGACGGTTCATCAAGATGCAAGTTAGCAAGGGCATTTCCAGCTAGTAATCGCAGCACCCTTTGCCCGACATCTACAACATCGTCAACTCGCTCTTGCAGATAAGAATCCTCAAGTGTTCGGTAAGAAGTCGCCACTTCATCGACTACGGCTTGCCAAGCTGCCTCAGCATTGATATGGTGGTCTGAAATACGCCCATAAGCCGCTTCCAACAATACTGGATCTTCTAAAAATAATAGTTGGGCATCGAAGATGGCGGCTTCAGTGTCACCAATTTGCAGAGATGCTTGGGAAAAAACTGCTTGAATTTCTTGTCTGGCGGTGTGAATTGCGGCTTGTATTCTTTGCCACTCTGCTTCAGGATCGTCTACGTGATATTCAGTAATGGTGATGTGAGTGGGTTGATAATGAACAACAGGTGCGATCGCAACTCCAGCAGAAGCTGCAATTCCTGAAAGTTCGCCGTGAGTTGCTGGTGTAACTTGGTGATGAAATGGTGGCGGAGAATTTAAGGCAACATTATCTTCACCGAAATTATTTGCAAATAATGCCCGTAATGCTTCCAGCGCTTCATCTGCATCAGAACCGGTAGCAGTAATTACTAGTTCGTGTCCTTGACGCACTCCTAAAGTGGTGACTTGGTTAATACTGTCACCCCGAACTAGCCTAGTGTTCCTCGTTAAATTCTGCACTAGAATTTGGGATTGAAATCGGGCTGCGGTTCCCACAAATTGAGCTGCGGGACGAGCATGTAATCCTAAGCGATTGCTGACAATTAACCGGATTTCTTTGGTGGGAAATTCTGGATTTCTGACTGCGATGTTCTCATTGACAACTGACAACGGACTAATAATTACGCCCAATTGAGTTGCTTTAGCTAAAAGTGCGCCGCGTGCTTCCGCCATGACTTGGCGAATGTTGCTACCAGCCGCCGCCGCCACAACAGCAGCGATCGCACCTTCTACTAGAGGTGCTTCACACAAATAGACTTTTTGCTGCTGTGCTTCTGGCAAAAACTCGATCGCCATTTCTGCACTTAGCAAAGCACTACCCAAATCCATTAATACTAAAACACCATCATCAGAGAAAACAGAAGCGATCGCTTCATAAACCTGAATCGGATCTGTACCCAATGGATTTTCAGAATCTTCAATCCCTGCTGCAACAGCGATGGAAACTTGGCCTTGAACCATTTGTGTGGCAAGTTCGCGCACACCTAGAGCTAATTGTTTACTGTGAGAAACGATAACAATTCCAATCACTGCCACACCGCCAAACTTGCTAAGGGTTTGCGTTTAGCCAGTTATCCATTACAGTTTCCCATTCCGCACCGCTAAATTAAGAGAACGCAGGACTTCAATACAATTGCAACTGCCCAAAGATATTTCGGTCTTTCCAGCTAGAAATCCGAATAGAATAGCCTTCTTTTACAGAAATACGTGGTGTCCATTCATAAACACCATCGCTAGCGGTACGGGAAGAAATGTTTTGGATAAGTTTGTCTCCATCGTACAACTTAATGGAGACATCACCATTAAGATTATCCCGCCACAATATTAAATAAGGCTGATCCTTCTTTGGAAGTACTTTAGAAACCGGCTGACTGATCAAGATTTTTGGCGCAACCTGGTTTTTACTTTTCTTACGCAATCCCAGATAATGAGGTAGGTTTCGGAAAGTAGGATTTTCTTGCACATTAGACAGTTGCGGAACAATAATATTTCCGTTTTGGGAATTGAATAAATAAGTGGATCTGCCGCCGTCAACAGTAATGATGTCGCCCTTAACTCCTAATTTACGTAATAAATCGGCTGCCTCACCTAGAGTTGCTTGATTCACTGTCATAATCAATAACAACTCATCACCTTTAACACCATCTTTGTCTAGAGTACCGATAACTTGATACTTATTTACTTGGTTTTTGCCTAATACTTTTGCAGGATGATCGCTGTATAAATAAGTGACGATCGCATTCTTTACCCCCTTTTGGTTGAGAGGTGTACCGCTAACCTGGTTGTAATCAGTAATATATGCCTGCTTATCATCCCAGACCAAGGCTTTGAGGCGAATATTACTATAAAATTTATCCTTTGGTTCTTTGATGGGGCCATAGGGACTATTGCCACCAGTGATAACTACACCATTAAGTTTAATTGGGAAGGATAATTGACTACTAGATTGGTATTGTTCAAAAAAAGAACAATTAATTATCGAAAAAACGTTATTGTCGTAAAGTTTCTTATATTCATCTGCAACTTCAGAAAACAATTTTTGTTTGAAAAAAGGGCTGTAATATTTATCTTCTCCCTGATAATATTTACCCTCCTTTAGACCCATATTATCGACTTCTCCGATGATTTGGTCTATGTGGATTTTGCCCAGATCGATAAGTTGTAAATAAGCTTTATTCCCATTGGTTAATTCTTTTTTATATAAAGCTGCCCCATCTATAACCTGGAGAGGCTGATAAGAAGATAGCGGATTGAAAGTATGGGCAATCCAAAGGCTACTCAAAATTGGCAGCAAAAAAAGCAATAAATAAGTAGGCATAATTAAATACAAAATGTCATTGCGAGCGAAGCGAAGCAATCGCAAAGTTTCTGGGATTGCTTCGCTTCGCTCGCAATGACGGAACAGATTATGTTTATTAACGCCCGTCTACTTAAATTGATTACAATATTCATCAGTATTTTATTTAGTTAAAAACAAGTATTCGGAATTATAATCTAAATTTGAATATCAGCCAGCATCATAGTGAGCGCTGAGGAGTAGGAAGAGATAAACCAATGACAAATGACAAATGACGAATGACAAATTGTAGTATGATTCTGATTTTGTAACACCAATGGTATAAGAGATGATGGCTCAATTTGAATACAGCACTCTCGCCCATCCACAGGATATCCAGCAACTGAAACATATCCTTGAGCAGTGTTTCATCAGCGCCTTTGATGGCGAGGAAGCTTACATTAACCTAATTGGCGTAAAAAATTTCCGCATTATTCGGGTATCAGAACAATTAGCCGGTGGATTAGCAACTCTGGATATGGGTCAATGGTGGGGTGGTCAACGTGTACCAATGACAGGAATTGCCGCAGTGGGCATTGCTCCAGAATATCGCGGTTCAGGAACTGCGATCGCTCTCATGCAAAACACCCTCAAAGAACTTTACGATAGAGGTATAGCAATCTCCGCTCTTTATCCAGCCGTTCAAACTTTGTACCGAAAAGTAGGTTATGAGCAGGGGGGTAGCTGGTGTATTTGGGAAATCGCTACCCAGAATATCCAAGTGCGGGAGCAACCCCTACCTTTACAGTCAGTAGAAAACATTAATCATCAAGTCTTTTATCAGCTATATCAGCAGCAGGCCAGACAAACGCATGGATATTTAGACCGACATCCGGCAATTTGGGAGCGAATAATCCAACCAAATGAGAAGGAAATAGTCTATACCTATTTGATTGGTACTAAAGACCAACCCCAAGGTTACATCATCTTTACTCAAGAGCGAACAAATGATGGTGAAATCCTCTTTGTGAAAGATTGGGTACTGAGTACGGTTGCTGCTGCACAAACTTTCTGGGCTTTTCTGGCAAATCATCGCTCTCAAATTCACCAAGTTCGATGGAAGAGTTCTGCAATTGATTCTCTGACATTGCTGCTACCAGAGCAAACTGCCAAGATTAAAAATACGAGTCGTTGGATGCTGCGGGTAGTAGATGTAGTTAAGGCGTTAGAATTGCGTGGTTATCCACCGGCAATCCAAGCTGAACTACACTTAGAAATTCAAGATACTTTGCTAAGTGGAAATAATGGTAAATTCATTCTTTCAGTTGCCAACGGACGCGGCGAAGTCACAAGAGGCGGAAAGGGTGAGTTGCAGCTAGATATTCGAGAATTCGCACCATTGTATACAAGCTTATTTACCCCCTACCATTTGCAAATAGCGGGAAAATTGAATGGGACAGAAACGGCTATCTTAACAGCTACACAAATATTTGCAGGTGCTTCGCCTTGGATGGCTGATTTCTTTTAAAGGGAGTGGGGAGTAGGAAAGAGATTAAACTGTTGTATCTCAAGTTTTTGCTCAACTCATATTCCCGATGCTCCCCAATCAATAAAAAATAACTTGGAAACATAATTAATTATTAGATCGTCGTTCCGCTAGATTAGTAATTTCTCTTGTTGTCAACTTACATCAAAAACAACGTTGTCAGCGTTGTTTTTGATGTGGATTGATGAATCAGAATTATTGAGCGTACTTATAGCGGTTCCAATTCAGATGTGGTACAAGATTATATTGCCAAGTGTAGGGGAGGGGCACGACAATGCCGTGCCTTACGGGTATACTTATCATCAAAAAAATAAGTCAATGAGATTTATACTTTTTTGTCCGGGATTTAAGTAGGATCATCAGAAAACAATCTAAGGTAAAGTTGATTAATTGCTACATAGTTGCATATTTACAATCACAACATGAAATCACACTTACTTGCCATCGGTTTAAGCAGTTTGCTTCTAGTTGCAGGACAAGCTAAAGCTTCAAGATTACAGTCTTGGTACTTTGACTCTAAGCAAAACCAATTACATTTAACTACAACTTCTGGAATTCAACCCAAAGCCTTTTTATTAGATAATCC
This sequence comes from Nostoc sp. UHCC 0252, assembly GCF_034931145.1. Lineage (NCBI taxonomy): Bacteria > Bacillati > Cyanobacteriota > Cyanophyceae > Nostocales > Nostocaceae > Nostoc > Nostoc sp. UHCC 0252. The sequence goes on from NZ_JAYGHE010000031.1 coordinate 6,179, forward strand.
TAATCGATTGGTACTTGACTTACCTGGAACTAGTTTTAATTCAGATACTGTCAAAAAAAGCTTTGGTAAAGCGATTAAAGAAATTCGGATCGGAAAATCAGATAATAAAACAACTCGTTTTGTCGTAGAATTAGCTCCAGGTTATCATATTGCTTCCCGTAACCTATCCATTAAGGGAGATTCTCGTTCTCATTGGATTGTAAAATTTAACTCCTTTGACCGTCAAGCCGATAAAACGGTTGGTGAAAATAGAGAAGATATTGCCATCAATTCCACAGATGCTGCAACATTTGCAGGAGTTGTAAACCTTGGTCAAGAAATGCAGGTTATCAGTTCTCAAATTCGCACATTATTAGCAAGCTATAAATCATTAAATCCGGGAATATTTTTCTTAGATTTAGATACAGGTAACTATATAGATATTAATGGCGAAAAAAGATTTGCGGCTGCCAGTACAATCAAATTTCCTCTGTTAGTAGCTCTTTTTCAAGAAATAGACGCTGGTAGAATTAAACTAACAGATAAATTAGTGATGCGGCGCGATTTAAGGGTTGGTGAAGCCGGAACTATGAAATACAAACCTGTTGGAACTAAATTTAGTGTCCTCCAAACTGCTACCTTGATGATGACCATTAGCGATAATACCGCCACAAATATGGTTCTTGATCGTTTGGGTGGTACAGCAAGAGTTAACCAACGTTTTCGTAGCTGGGGATTGCAAAATACAGCAATGCAGAATTTGCTTCCAGACATTCCTGGCAAAAATACAACCAGTTCCAAAGATTTGGTGAGATTGGCGGCGTTAGTTTCTAACAATCGTTTGCTATCTCCAAACAGCCGCAGTCAGGTTCTAGGCATCATGCGCCGTGTGAAAACTAATAGTTTGTTACCAGCTGGTATTGGTAAAGGAGCTACCATCGCTCATAAAACTGGTACATTAAGATTTATCATTGGTGATGCGGGTATTATTGAAATGCCCAATGGGAAAAGTTATTTAGCAGGTATTTTGGTGCAAAGACCAAACCACGATCGCAAAGCCGGAGATTTTGTCCGTGAAGTTTCTCGCAGAGTCTACAATTACCTAAGCCAGACCAGAGTTAGCAATGTAGAACCGAACTCTAGCGATCGCACCGGTTATTAAGCAACACGCTTGGGTTAAGCTTAAAATCTTTGGTAGAGACGCAAAATTTTGCGTCTCTACATTATTATCACCCCTACTTTGAGTAGGATATTTGAATGTCACTACATCAAAGTTCTGGTCGCTGGCGCTTAGGGCTAGCATTATCACTATTGACCGTTTTATTGTGGGGAATTTTACCTATTGCTCTGGCGATAACTCTACAAGTACTTGATGTCTATACCGTCATTTGGTTTCGCTTTTTAGTATCATTTTTACTACTTGCTGTGTATTTAGGAATACGTGGTAAATTACCAAAGTTAGAACAACTACGTTCTACTTCATGGAAATTATTAGCGATCGCTACATTATTCTTAGGGAGTAATTACTTCTTTTTTACCACAGGTTTATCACTAACATCACCTGCTAACGCTGAAGTTCTCATTCAATTATCTAGCCTTCTATTAGGTTTCGGAGGGTTAGTGGTTTTTAAAGAACGTTACCATCTTTATCAATGGATTGGTGTCAGTGTAATGATTTGCGGTTATGTTTTATTTTTTCGTGAACAACTAACAAATTTAGTTACAGCGCATGGCACATATATATTAGGTAGTATTTTTGTTGCTCTAGGAGCAACAGCTTGGGCAATTTATGCTTTGGCACAAAAGCAGTTATTACAATCTTTATCTTCCTCTAGCATCATGCTGATTATCTACGGGGGGTGTGCTTTATTATTCACCCCTCTAGCCAAAGTAAAATCAGTTTTTATACTTGCGCCTTTCCATTTAGGAATATTGATTTTTTGTGCTTTAAATACTTTAATTGCTTACGGTGCTTTTGCCGAATCATTAGAACATTGGGAAGCATCACGAGTAAGTGCAGTCATAGCTTTAGCTCCCATTGTAACATTAATATTAGTTGCACTTGTATCAAGTGCTGTACCTAATTTGATACCTTCAGAACACTTCAGTTTTATAGCACTATCTGGAGCGGCTTTAGTAGTCACAGGTTCAGTAGCGATCGCACTAGGAAAAGCTAATTAACAGTAATAATTTTCAGGATTTTTACTGATGATTTCCATCTAGTAAATTTGTGCCATCTTTAAAGCTACAACATAAACACTGAGGCGGACTATTTTTTATTTGTTATGATTTGATAGTGAAGGCAAGCTACGGGGTCAGCCTCTCGTAAGATGAATAGTTTACCCATCTGTGTGACTCTGTAGTATTTGATTTTTAATTTCTAGCCAAGAGAAAAATTCTTGAAAAAGAATTCATAAATCAGAATTCAGGAGTCAGTTGAAGAAGAATTCAGAATTCAGGAATCAGAATCAATCAGTCGAGGATTCAGATCGGCGCAGGATTGATGACTACTAAATCTACGATTTAGTGGGGGTTTTAAACCCGGTTATTCATCCGCCAGTCGTACACAATTCATGCTGTTAGCGGTAGCGGGGCGTTTAGCCCATTCTGACTCCTGACTCCTGAATTCTGTTCGATAAAGCTTTCTACATTCGCAAGTCATACACAATTCATACTGAATTATAACGACTGACTCCTAAATTCTGTTTTGATAAAATTGAGGCTAAAAACTTTAAGTAAACCAAGCAGGGTGTCCGAATAACTACCAAAGCCAACACTGATAAAACAAGATCACCGAAACAGTTGAGCGATGAATAGTTTGTTTGGTAATTGGGCCAGCAGCCTCAGAAAAAATTCCCTATTGCTGGTTCTTTCAACACTGCTGCCAATGTTTGGAATTAGCAATTCTGTCTTGGCAGCAGAGCGGATTTATGCATCTTATTCAGCTTTAGAGCTATCCATTTCAGTTAATACTTTAGAAAACTATGTCAAAACAGGCGTAATTAACGAAGACTTGGCAGCATATCAGCAATATCTGCCTTTAGAACGGCTTCAAGAATTACGGCAGATTTTACTTGAACGTGTAAAAGTTAGTCCGGTAGTACTTTCGCAGCTTCTCTACACACCGCAGGGAGAATTTTTACTGCATCGGCTGGCACAAGTCATTAAAACCAGTCAACCAGGATTTGGTAATTTGCGTTCAGCGCTAATTTCAGCCTCTGCTGAATCGGGAGGCTTGACACTTTTAAATGTGTTGCGTAAATATCCCAAAAGTAGCATTCACCTTGATGTCGCAGGGACTTTAGAAATAGCTACAGAATTAGAGAAACTTGTTAATCAAACCCATAGTGCGATCGCAGCAGTTGCCCAAGAGTCTAAAATAGAAGCTGCTAGCACGCCACAACCAAATTTCTCACAATTGCCTGATTTGAAGGTTCCGGGCAAATTTAAGTCGCAAAAATACACCCTCAAGTTTTTCGATTCAAAGCGCAATCGGCTTTTATTGACTGATGTTTACATTCCCAATGTTCAGAAAACTGCACCCGTAATTGTGATTTCTCACGGTTTGGGTTTAGATAGTAGCAACTTTCAATATTTAGCCACGCACCTATCCTCTTACGGATTTGCCGTTGTCGTTCCCAATCATCCTGGTAGCGATGCTAAACAGTTGCGTTCTCTGCTAAAGGGACACGCCGTTGAAGTAGCAGAACCAGGTGAATTCAAAGACCGGCCAATGGACATAACATATATATTGAATCAATTGGAAAAAGATAATCAATTTGATTCAAGGTTTAAAGGTCGCTTAAATCTGCAACAAGTCGGAGTATTTGGTCAATCTTTGGGAGGCTACACAGCCTTAGCACTGGCAGGCGCTAAAATCAACTTCGAGCAGCTAAAACAAGACTGCCAACCAGCAGCACTCCAAAGAACCTGGAATATGTCTTTACTGCTCCAGTGTCGCGCTTTGGAATTGAGCATTAGCAAGTCTGGCAAGGATTATAACCTGCGGGATGAGAGAGTGAAAGCTGCGATCGCAGTGAATCCCATTACTAGTTCTATTTTTGGCAAAGCTGGCTTAAGTCAAATCAAAACTCCAGTGATGATTGTCAGCAGTAGTGATGATACAGTTGCACCAGCTTTATCGGAGCAAATTCTACCTTTCTCCTGGTTTGCGAATTCCCAAAAGTATCTCGTCACCCTTGAAGGTGGTACACACTTTTCCACCATTGGTAATGGCAATCCTGCAAATCAACAAGTAGCATTACCTGCCGATATGATTGGTGATGCTTCCCAAGCGCGTCGTTACATGAATGTTTTGAGTTTACCTTTCTTCCAAACCTACGTTGCAGGAAAGCCGCAATACACCCCTTATCTGAATGCAGGCTACGCTCAAAGTATTTCTAGTAAATCGCTTGGATTGAGTCTCGTCAAGTCATTAAGTACAACCGAATTAACTCAATTACTGGATATCAAAGGAGCCAAAACCGTAAAAAAAAAGTTCCCAACACCATAGTCAGCTTCGGATTTTGGATGTTGGATATTGGCGTTGCATTGCTGCATGTAATGATTTTTATTTGACGTAAAGAAAACTGAGGATTGGGTGTCAAATCGATACCCACCACTAAATTTTCAAACCTCTTTTTGAGAAACTACTTGCCTTCGACTCTGTTAGGCTTGAAGTAGGTCTGTAGATAGAGGCTATGAGGTTGAGTATATTTATAATGGTAACTGGATAGTCAAAACACTACCTCTATCCCTAGTAAATTTACAGAATGTTTCTATAACACTGTTATCTAATGAATAAATCAGAATTCAGGATTTAGGAACGGAGTCTTTGTCTTTGTTCCTAAATTTTGAATTTTTAAGTATTCTTCAAGTAGCTATTTTAAAGCCTACACAAGCAGAAATTTTTGGGAAAAATATAGTTATGAACATGACAAGAATTGTTGCAGGCAAACTAGTTATTGCCATGTTTACACTAGGAATTTCTTCTTGCGTTTCACCAACATCTGAATCAGCAAACACTAACAATCAAGAAACAAAAGCAACAGAACAAGTCAGTCAAAAAACTTCTAGCAATAATCAATGTACTCTCGTTGATAATGGCTTTGGTTCACAAGGAAAGGTGAATGTACAGGCTGAAGAAGTGGTAACAGGTCTTGAGGTTCCTTGGGGAATTGCCTTTCTACCAAACCAAGATATGTTAGTCACTGAACGACCTGGACGGGTTCGCCTCGTGCGGGATAGTAAACTCGTCCAAAAACCTGTAGCTACTATTGATGTTGCAGATAGCGGTGAAGGTGGTTTACTTGGCATTGCGACTCATCCCAACTTTGCCGAAAACCGACTTTTTTACGTATACTATACTGCTGATAGAAATGGGTCGCAGGTGAATCGCGTTGAACGATGGCGATTATCCCAAAATGGACTCAGTGCTTCGTCAGATAGAATAATCCTCGATGATATTCCCGTAGCGGTGTATCACAACGGTGGTCGCATTCGTTTTGGTGCTGATGGAATGCTCTATATTGGAACTGGCGATGCGCGAGACCCGCAAAGTTCCCAGGATATTAATAGCCTCGCTGGGAAAATCTTGCGTCTGACACCTGATGGACAAGTGCCGCAAGACAATCCGTTTCCAAAAAATCCCGTATATATCTCTGGCATTCGCAACACTCAAGGGTTTGATTGGCATAATGCATCAACACTATGGGTAACAGACCACGGGCCCAGTGGTGAGTTAGGTAGAAGTGGTCACGATAAAGTCAGTGTCGCCAGAGCAGGAGACAACCTCGGCTGGCCAACTATCTACCGTTGTGAATCAGGAGAAGGACTTATCACTCCGTCCATTGTTTGGCGTCAAGCTTTACCTCCGGGTGGGGCAGCAGTTTATACTGGAAATTCTATTCCTGAATGGAAGGGTAGCTTAATCATTCCTACCCTCCGCTCCGAACACTTGCAGCGTGTCGTTTTCAACCCACAATCACCCCAGCAAGTCGAGCGTCATGAGGTGTATTTGCAAGGTAAATACGGACGACTCCGAGAGGCAATTATGGGGCCAGATGGCGAGTTGTATGTCACAACTAGTAACTGTGATGGACGAGGAAGTTGCCCTTCACAGCAGGATAAAATTCTCCGCATTACCAAATGAAAAAGATGAAAAGCTCACGCACAAATATAGAGAGCAAGAGTTTTAAACCACTGATTTTTTTTAATTTCATCCTTTTATTCAAAAACGCCGAAATCGTTTATAGCAATTATTTTTCTCTCTCTTTAGGGAGCATCACAAATGTGTAAAAACATAATTTGTCATTGCGAGCGTAACGCAGTGAAGCAAAGCAATCGCAATGTACAGATGGGGTGCATCCCAGTTTTTATTTTGCACTGAAAGAATAACTGTCATTGCGAACGCGAGTGCGTCTCGTAGGACGGCGTTCGCAAGAGCGTGTCGCAGGCAAGCAATCGCATGGACTAGTTCTTAGTTGGAGATTCTGCGATTGCTTTGCTTCACTTTGTTTCGCTCGCAATGACATATAAAAAAGTGTGATGCTCCCCTCTCTTTATAATTACGAATTAGTAATTATTTCGGTAAATTTTTCAAATTTTGTTGCAAGTCAAGTAGCAGCAGTAGTTGGTGCTGTCACTTTTTGTTCACATTTTTTAGCAATAATGAAGATTGTTAGAAAAAGAGGTTACGAATGTTAATAGTAAACTTCTTGCTAACTTGGCTAGTTGGCGCTCTATCGCTATTGCTTACAGCCTATTTTGTACCAGGCTTTGAGTTTAACGCTTAGAATTAGTGCGATCGCAAATTTATTACTACTGCGGTAGATGTTTTAGGAGTGTTTGTTTATCTAATGATAGCAAGGGTCATTTTACAAATATGAGTAGGCTGCCAATCAAACAATTTTTATTATGCGGTTAAGACAAGTTTGGAGACTCTTAAAAGAAACGTTTTCAGAGTGGCAAGTCAACGAAGTATCTCTTTTGGCATCATCCCTAGCTTATTACACAGTATTTTCTATTGCACCTTTAATGGTGATTATTATCACAATACTTGGTGCAATTTATGGAGAAGCCACAGCGCAACAACAGATTGTTAACCAAATGACAAAAATAGTTGGTGAACAAGGTGCAGAATTACTTGCCACTGCGATCGCAAATTTAAGACAAGATGCTAGGGGGGGATTATTACAACTAATTTTTACTATCGGCTTCCTCATTTTTGGTGCTTCTGGAGTTTTTGCCCAAATTCAGTATGCGCTCGATAAAATTTGGGAAGTAAAACCAGAACCCAAACGGCAAATCTTTCATTTTTTGCGAAAACGGGTTTTATCTTTTGCAATGGTGTTAGTCATTGCTTTTTTACTATTTGTTTCTTATATAGTCAGAAACGTTTTATTCGTCACAGTTAATTACTTAAGCGATTTATTGCCTGGATTAAGTTCTCTGTGGCAAGTTCTCAGCTTTTTACTCTCATTTAGTATTCTAACATTTCTATTTGCCGCAATATATACCATTTTACCCGATGCTCAAGTTGCATGGCGCTGTGCTGGAGTGGGTGCGGCAATTACCTCCATCTTATTTATGATTGGTCAATTTTTCTTTGGGTTATTTCTTAGCCAAACTGATATTGGTTCTGCCTATGGTGTCGCTGGCTCGTTCGTAATTATTACTACATGGATTTATTACGCCGCTCATATCTTATTTCTAGGAGCAGAGTTTACTAAAAATTACGCCAAAATGCACGGCTCTCCTATTATCCCAGAAAAATATGCTATACATACTTCCGGCAAAAATCAAAACGAATCTCAAGAACCTAATTCAGACAGACATAATAATCAACGCAGGCCCAAGCGTTCTCGATAAAATCTTTCTTTATTTCATCCACATTAAATTATATAAATTATAAGCCAACTATCAAAAGATATAAATTTGCTTGCTGGTTAATTTCTAAAGAATTACACATTTTCAGTATCCAGACAGATGAATTATTTAATAAGTTAGGCATCTTACTTTTAACTATGTTTTCTACTTGAGCAAATTCATCACAGAATAAAACAATTTCAACCAAATTACTAGCAAACATTTAATATCTGTCACTTTCTCTTCACATTTGTTGCCAATACTAGAAACAAGAGGATAAAAAGGAAGGAATATTTATGATTACAACTCTTGTCCAGCGCACTTCTATTCTACTAGCGTGTGCTACTGTGGCTGTTATTGGTGTTACTTTACCAGCTAGTGCTGAAAATACACACTCTCCTTCGGCTAATACTGTTACAAATCAAGCAGAACAAGTAAGTGAAACTCCTGCGACTAATCTTAATTCTGCATCTGACTTGATTATAGAATCAACACAACCTTCCTCAGCCATTGAATCTGAGAAGGTAGCTCAAACTTTTGAGCCTGGTAGAGCCACCCGTTCTGGTTCTAGCTATTTTGGTGTTGCTGGTAATATTGGTATAAGTGGCAATACACGAGTAGGTGAAAGTTCATTTGCTGTAATTAGCAAAATCGGACTTACACGAAATTTATCTTTTCGTCCTGCGGCTTTAGTTGGGGATAATACAGTTTTTCTTGTGCCGCTTACTGTAGATTTCCCCCAAGAAAATTTGGAAATCACTCAACTGAGTGTAGCGCCTTATATTGGTGGTGGCATTGCAGTTTCTACAGGTAGAGATAGCACCGTGGGCGCATTAATTTCTGGGGGTGTAGATGTACCTTTGACCCCACAAATTACAGCAACGGGCGGGGTAAATGTCAGTTTTATTGATGAAACTGATGTAGGAATTTTACTAGGTGTTGGCTACAACTTCTAAATATTTTCAAGTCGCAATTATCAGAAAAAACTGTGGTTCCTCTGCGCGATAATAATCCTACAACAATTACCCCGTATGTTACCTATGGGTTAATTGTTACTAATATTCTGGTTTTTCTTTATCAACTGAACCTAACACCGCAACAATTACAAAGATTTTTCTACACGGCGGCGCTAGTACCATGCCAACTTTCAACCACTTGTCCTAGTGGTTTGGAGAGTCAGTTAATACCAGAGTGGATGACCTTAATTACATCTCAATTCTTGCATGGTGGTTTTTTGCACTTAGCAGGAAATATGCTGTTTTTGTGGGTTTTTGGTAACAATATTGAAGACCGCTTAGGTCATGTAAAATATTTAATTTTTTATCTGACGTGCGGCATTTTAGCAGCGCTATCTCAGTGGTTTTTTTCACAGAATTCAACGATCCCTTCCTTGGGTGCAAGTGGTGCGATCGCTGGAATTTTGGGTGCATACATTCTCCGTTTCCCAAAATCCCAAATTCTGACCTTAATTCCCTTGGGGTTTTTCTTGACCACGGTACGAGTTCCGGCATTTTTCTTTCTTGGGTTTTGGTTTGCCCAGCAAGCATTCTATGGTATTGCTAGCTTACAGACTCGCTCCAATATTGGTATGGAAAGTGGGGGGATTGCTTACTGGGCACACGCAGGAGGCTTCGTCTTTGGAGCAATTCTCGCTCCTTTATTTGGATTGTATAAGCGCCGTTAGAAAATTTAAATATCTCACTCAAGAGCTACTACCTTGGGCGGATAATCTGGGTGCGTGCGATCGCTAAACAATCATAATCATTAAATATCCCCCTCCCAACTATTACCACTGGGTTTTTCTATAGAAAAACCCAATATCTAATTTTATTTAGTCATAAATCCACTAACTACAAAAATACTACTATTAATATAAATTCAAAAGCTACTACTAGTTAATCTTCCAATAGTAAGAGGCGTTTTTGATAAATTTTATTAAAATGGTAAACAATGGATAAAGCATTGGAGAATAAACAAATGGCACTTGTAAAACTAGAACAATCCTACCCAGACTATCGAAAAAATTCTTCTGGAGTAGATGATATGAACATCAATAACTTTGATGTTTATACGGCAGCAAATGAAAAAGTTGGTTCAGTTCATGACATTTTAGTTGATGAAGAAACAGGGAAATTCCGCTATTTTGTAGTGGATACAGGCTTCTGGATTTTCGGTAAAAAAGTCTTGCTACCTGTTGGTCTTGCCGACGTTCATTATACTGACAAGCGAATATATGCCAAAGGTCTGACTAGAGAGCAAGTAGAAAATCTGCCTAACTTTGATGACTTAGAAACGATTGACTACGACTACGAAGAGCAAGTACGCGGTATTTATCGGCCTGCGGCTGCTACTCCTACTAAGACACAGCCTGCTGCTTATGACCGCAGCACTTACAAACATGAGCAAGAACCCTCGTTATACAATATTAACGAACAGGATGGTAAAACTCTGAAGCTGTACGAAGAACGATTGATTGCTAGTAAGCAACGCCACAAGACAGGAGAAGTTTCTGTTGGTAAACACATCGAAACTGATACTGCTAATGTTGCAGTACCAGTAGAAAAAGAGCGAGTAGTAATTGAGCGTACAAGCCCCACAAATGCTACGCCAACTCGTCCAGGTGACGCAACTTTCCGTGAAGGTGAAGTAGCTCGTATGGATATTTACGAAGAAACGCCCGATATCCGCAAAGAAGCTGTTGTACGGGAAGAAGTGCGAGTCAAGAAAGTTGTAGAACAGGATACAGTTCAAGCTCAAGAAACTGTTAGACGCGAAGAACTTGACATAGATACTCAAGGGCGTTCTCTGACAGAAAAGTAAGTTTTTTTGCATGAATTAAAAGCCTTGACCCTAAATCCTTCTTCCAAGCTTGGGAGAAGGATTTAGAAATTAGCCCCCCAAATAAAACAAAGGTAAAATCAAACTAAATGGCGCAATTAGAGCATAATTTTCCTGGTAAATTGCTGGGGGCTGGGAGGTCAGGACTTTTCTATTTTGTGATAACTGGTTTTGCCCTCTATAAATTCGCCAATAGTATCCTACAAGGGAAGGGGCTGGGGGTTAGGTCTTTGTATTGCAAAATTAACTGCGGTTATCGATCTGAGCGCGTTGTAAACTTCCAGAAAAGTCAACATAAACACTTTTCCATTCTGTGAAAACATCTAAGGCAGTAGTTCCAGCTTCGCGGTGTCCGTTACCTGTTTGTTTCACGCCACCAAAGGGCAAATGTACTTCTGCACCAATAGTAGGGCCATTAATATAGGTTATACCTGCTTCGATGTCGCGCATGGCAGTAAAAGCCCGATTGATATCGCGGGTGTAAACTGAAGAAGAGAGACCGTAATTGCTATCGTTGAGAATTGCGATCGCTTCCTCAAAGGAACTAACCTCAATTAATGCCACCACTGGCCCAAATATCTCTTCACGGGCAACTCGCATATCGGGAGTTACACGATCCAAAATAGTTGGTTGAAAGAAGTAACCGTTTTTCAATTCGCCTTTACTAGCAATTTCCCCACCAATTAAAACCTTTGCTCCTTCCTCACGGGCGATATCCAAATACTTGCTCACCTGTTTTAGTTGCTTTTCATTGACAATCGGGCCAATATCCGTATTGGGGTCAGTGCCAGCACCCAAGCGTAACTTACTAGTACGCTCATAAAGCATAGTGGTAAATTTTTCTTTAATATCACGATGCAAAATCAGGCGACTAGTAGCCGTACACCTTTGACCGGTTGTTCCAAATGCTCCCCACACTGCGCCATCTAAGGCAAGTTCCAAATCGGCATCTTCCATCACCACTTGGGCATTTTTACCACCCATTTCCAAACAGACACGTTTGTGAGTGCGGCCGCAAGTAGCACCAACAAAAGCACCCGTTTCTGAAGAACCGGTAAACGATACCAAATCTACATGAGGATGCTCAACTAAAGCTTTCCCCGCTTCTTCTCCCACACCATGCACCAAGTTAATTACTCCGGGTGGTAAACCTGCTTGTTGAAAAATTTCAATCAATTTAGTTGCACAGGCGGAGGTATCTTCGGCAGGTTTGAGGATGACTGTATTGCCACACACCAAAGCTGGCATAGCTTTCCAGCAAGGAATTGCCACAGGAAAATTCCAGGGAGTAATTAAGGCACAAACTCCTATGGGCATTCGCACAGTCATAGCAAATTTATTAGACATTTCCGATGGTGTGGTTTGCCCGAATAGTCGCCGTCCTTCGCCAGCAGTGTAAAAGGCACAGTCAATACCTTCTTGCACATCTCCCCTAGCTTCTGTCAGGGGTTTACCCATTTCTCGACTGATTAACTGGGCAAGTTCTTCTTTATGCTGGAGTAATATTTCCCCGACGCGAAAGATATATTCTGCCCTAGCTGGGGCCGGGACTGTGCGCCAACTGCGGTAGGCTTTACGGGCGGCGGCTACGGCTGTATCTACATCATTAATTTGGGAACGGGGAAATGTGGCAACGATTTCGGTTTTGTTTGCAGGGTTGCGACTTTCTAAAGATCCTTCCCCTACAGTGTTCAACCATTGACCGTCGATGTAATTGCGGCAAGATAGCGGAGTTGTCATCTTAAAAATCCCCGGCTGATGATCGAGTGAAACTTGTGTACTAATACTACTTCTGTATAAAGATGCGTCAAACTATATGAGAAACGAACCGCATTCGCGCAGCGTCTCGTCAGAGAAGGACGCAAAGGACACAAACAAATAAGCCAAGAAAATTTGGCAAGACTCTGCGTACCTTCGCGTTCACTTTGCGTTCCTCTGCGTTAAAAACCCTAAGATTTTACACAAAGCTGTACTAAGTTTGCTTGCTTTCTAGGTTATCCTCAAGTTTAAAAAATTGGTGTGACATAGAAATATCGATATAAAAATTAAGGCACGAATGCCAACACCCCCACAGGAGAACCAGAACCACCACGCAACCGAAGAATCCCGATCGCTAAAGTAGTACCTTTAGGTGGTAACTGATCCAAATTGGTGAGATTCTCTAAAACAATACGCGGTTTTTCCAATATCAAGCGATTAGTAGCAAAAGTGTTGTCCTGTCCTGGATCTACACCATGAGTATCAATCCCTACTCCAGCAATTTGCCTTTCCTTCAATAAGAATTGAGTTGCATCGCTACCAAAGCCCGGAAAATGGGCAATGCCTTGAGCATCATGATTTAGAAATGCACTTTTATCAAACCACTTTTTTTGCCAACCAGTATTCAGTATAATTACGCAGCCTTGAGGGATTTCACCGTATTCTTCTTCCCAAGCCAGTACATCAGCAACAGTCAGAGCATAATCAGAATTCACGGCTGTGGCTTGGCGAATATCTATAACCACCGCAGGTACAACCAAAGATTGGGCGGGGTATTGGTCAATTCCCATACTATAGCTATGAAAGCTGTTAGGAGCGTTGATATGGGTAGCGCTATGTTCTCCCAAGGCGAAACGTCGGAGGTAATAGCCATCATTATTCAGTTCAGCCACAGTTTCAAATTCTACTGTCGGATCTCCCGGCCACTGAGGAATATCTATGTCAATTACATGACTTAGATGAATAACACGCGTGTAGGTGATACTATTTTGACCTTGGGGTTGTATCATCCCAGTTTTCTACTTTACTTATTATTCAGGAATTTTTTTACAGGTGCTACCGTCTGGGTTAGGCTATGCCAATGCAAAGATAGTACTACCATTACAACGTTTTTCAATCAAGTGAACTGTAATCTTTCTAGTCTTAACTCCCTATACTAGTATAAATAATCCCCCCAATTCCCGTTTTCAGGTTTTTGGGGGGTTAAAATATTGCAGCAAAAAGTGAATTAATCTTAGTTAACAACCAATAGGTTAACTTTTTGATTAAGAAAATATTAAAGTTATCAGAAAAATGGGTTTAATATCATGTCCGGCAAATTACTTGTGATATGTCATTGCGAGTGCAACGAAGTGGAACGAAGTGGAACGAAGCAATCGCAAGGGTTTTAGGATTGCTATCTCTACGAGACGCTCCGCGAACACTTCGTTCGCAATGACAATTATTTAACCGGACATGATATAAAACCCCGTTTTTCCAACACGGCTTTAAAGTAATGAGTAAGGAGTAATGAGTGGATGAAAAATGGGTATTTACTCATTACTTATTACTCATTACTCATTACTCCTTCTTCCCCGTGCGTTCACGGCGGTAAGGATGTCAAATCTATGTTGAAGGTTCCTCATGTAGTGGAATCATGATGACAAACTCCGCACCTTCTCCTGGTGCTGAAATACACTGAATTTGTCCGCCGTGTTTTTGAACAACTATTTGGTAGCTAATTGACAGCCCCATACCTGTACCTTTCCCCACAGGTTTTGTCGTAAAGAAGGGATCAAATAAGCGTTTGCGTACTTCCTCAGTCATGCCTGGGCCATTGTCTGCAAAGCCAATGATTACAAGGTCTTCTTTGATGAAGGTACGAATGCGAATCTGAGGAGAAGTCATTTGTCCTTGCTCGTTTGTCGTTTGTTTAGATTTATTTGCTAATGACAAATGACTAATGACAAATGACTCTTCTAAAACATCGATCGCATTTGTCAACAGATTCATAAACACCTGATTCATCTGTCCGGCGTGACAAACTACTGGTGGTAGGCTGCCGTAGTCTCGGATTATTTGGATTTCGGGATGTCCTGGTTTGGATTTCAAACGATTTTGCAACAGCAGTAAGGTGCTATCAATACCTTCATGAATATCTACTGCTTTTGTGCCGTCTTCATCAAGGCGAGAAAAATTCCGTAAAGATAAAACTATCTGCCGAATGCGTTCGGCTCCCATATTCATAGAATCGAGAATTTTAGGCAAATCTTGCTTGAGAAAGTCTAAATCAATGTCGTGGATCTGTTCGTGAATCTCTGGTGTTGGTGGGCAATAGTTCTGTTGATAAAGGTCTACCAAGTGCAATAAATCTTTGGTATATTCACGAGCATGGCTAATATTGCCGTAGATAAAATTGACGGGGTTGTTGATTTCGTGGGCAATACCTGCAACCAATTGTCCCAAACTGGACATTTTTTCAGTTTGAATCAGTTGGGCTTGGGTTTGTTGAAGTTCTAGTAGTGCAGCTTCGAGTTGCTGGGCTTTGTCTTGGGCTGTTTGGGCAGCGATGCGACTTTGGGTGTAGAGTTTAGCTTGGTCAATGGCGATCGCTAGTTGAACTGTAACTGCTTGTAGTAATTCTACTTCGTTGTCTAGCCAAGGCCGGAAACCCCCATAAGAACCACAACTAAATGCACCTATTTCACCAGATTGGGTGTGTACGGGTAGCGACATAAAGGCAGTGAAACCGAACTTCTGCAAAAACAACTGGGCAGTGCGTAGGTGTAACCCGTCGTAAACATCGCCCAAAGTCTCGATATCATTAATGCGGATGATTTCCCTATTCAAGGTTTTGGCTGCGATCAGTTCGATTTCTGCATTAGTTGCTTCTTGCTCGTCAAGCTGACAGCCCAAAGAGGAACTTTTCGCTTCGTCTACTTTCTCCCAATGGGGAACTTCGGAGTCTTGTCGATACCAAAAGAAGGCACAGCGATCAATCTGGAATAAGTTACGGATCTCCTGTACTGCCGTTTCTACAATGTAATTCAGATCCAAGGAAGCTCGGATCTGGTTAGAAAGACGGTTAAGTAATGCTTCCCGTTGGACGCTTTCTCTGAGTGCGACTTCTGCTTGTTTGCGATCGGTGGTGTCATAACAAATACCAACAAAGTTTATAACATTACCATCGGCATCTCTAATTGCAGATGAGTTACTTGTATGCCATCGCCAAGTGCCATTTTTGTGTTTTACCCGGTATTCAATTGCGTCTTGCTTTTCGGTTGTTGTCGCAATTTTTTGGAAATAATTTGCACAGATAGGCACATCGTCAGGATGTATAAAGGGAACAAAGGATTTGCCTTCAACTTCTGCAACCTCATGCCCAAAAATTTCAGTCCAGTTAGGAGAAACGTAGGAAAATATTCCCTCAAGGGTTAGGGAGAAAATAATGTTATTGGCGTTTTCAATAATGTTGCGAAACTTAGTGTCGCTTTCTACTAATGCTGCTTGTACTTTGTCGCTGGTGTCGCGCACAAGAACTATGATTTGCTGGTCTGATAACGGCAATAACCTAGCTTCAAAATTATTCTTCCCTTGTGGAAGCGGTAAGGTATATTCAAAACTGACTGAAGATTGAGTCTCAAGTACTTGAGCTATAGCTTGCTGAAAGCGATCGCCTACAGCAGGTGGTACGCATTCTCGCAAACTCTTACCCTGACAATCTCCTGTGGAAATATACAGGTTCTCCATCTTCCCTAGCTTATAATCCAAAATACATCCATTAGCATCGAGACGAAAGTACAAATCAGGAAGCACTTCCAAAATTGCTGCCAATTCTGATGTTTTTTGGCTTAGCTGGGCTTCAACTGCTTGGCGTTTTGCAGTTTCAGATTGTAAGTTTTTTAGTGCTTTTGTTAACTTCCCGTTCCTTTTTTGGGATGTAATATTTTTTAGAAAAAGAGATAAATTTCGAGGCGCTGATGACCTTTCTTGCAGGGTAGTTTGACTTCCCACTATCAGCACTTCTGTTATATCCACACAATAACCGATGTAACCGACAAAGCTGCCATCTACGGCAAATCGTGGCGCGGCTGTATCTAAAATCCAACGATATTCGCCATCAGCCCGACGCAGGCGATATTGCCTTTGAAAGGAATTATGCACAGCGAAGGCTTCTAAGTATATATTATCACATCGCTGTCTATCTTCTGGATGAACGCTACAAGCCCAAAGATTACCTATCTCCTTTTGTCGCGCAGATGCAGATCCGCCTGTTGTTAGATATGTTCCGGTAAATTCTAACCAATTTAAATTTAAGTAGCAGTAAAGTGCATTGCATCCAGCCATCCAAATCATCAGAGGAGCAGTATCCGCTTGTCGGCAAAATACTTTTTCATCCTGTTGTATTTCTTCCTCTCCGTCCATGATTTGGTTAATGTAGCTCTGCACCTTTTTAGAAAACACTTTTGCCTGCCTGCTCTGCCTAAATTATGAAGGTAATAATCTGAAAATAGAATTTGTTAATAAATGGATATCATCTACATTACGAACTGTTATTGATCTTAATACTTTATTTATTTTTATATATGCAATAATTCCTGTTTTATTGTAAATAAATTGAAAAAAGGCTGAAGTTATCATTAAGATTAACTTCAGCCTTTTTGGTGAAATTTAATCTATCCATCTGTCAGAAACTTTATTTAACAATGCTTATTCTTAAAATTACCGTCAATTCATCTTATCTATGAAATAGCATTACTCAAAACCTGATTTAGCTTCATGAAAACTATATAATTTGCTATAGGCAATGACATCTTTATCATAAATTCACAACAATCGGTGATTTCAATATCAAATAAATATTGATTTTTTATCAAGAAGAATCCAGCATGAATTAAAGTCTTGGCTACTATAAGTCATGGCTATACAAACAAACCCACCTCTGTGGATTTGAACTTTTTGATATTTCATATTTTCCGGGTAAGTAAACTTTGCTTATGTAGTAGCGAATTATATTCACCTAATGTTTTTCATAAATTTTTTAAAATGACTGGTCTAACAATTGAATGCCCACATTTATACTAAGAACTATCAAGTACTTTATGTATAAAACTCTACTTTGTTTTTTCTATCTTTTGAATTCTGACTTCTGAATTCCTTTCCAACTTTTCCTGAAAAACCCGATTTTTCAAAATGCTTCATCCCAAAATCGCAAATTAAATGAGAGAAATGCTAAATGTGATATCAACAGGTTGCAACAATGCCTGGCAATCGCATTTTTTATGTTATAAAGCTCACAGAAATTCATGTTAGGCGGGAACTACTTTATGGAACCAGATAAACTGGGCCGTTTTAAGGAGTACGGCGAATTCATCCTCCGAAAGATAGATTCTGTGCCCCAGCACCCTTCAAAACAAGAAGATTGGGTTCCAGCTAGTCTTGATGATTGTCTCCTGCGTTTGCGGTCAGCTGCCCAGAAAACTGTAGACCTGGCAACTTCACCTGTCAAAATTGGGGTGATGGGGGAATTCAGTAGCGGGAAAACTTTACTCTTAGGCAGTCTGATTGGATATGCAGATGCTTTGCCAGTAAGTGAAAACCCCACTACAGGTAATGTTACCGCAATACATATCATACCGCAAGATGACTTCGCAACGACTCAACTCAGTAATTTTACTGTAGAGTATCTTTCTCATGAAGGAGTACATGAGTGTCTACGCTTCATGCTGGGGGAAGCTCATAAACGCACGACAGCAGCAGGGCTTCCTCCGATACCAGTATCAAAACTCAACTCTGGCAAAGATATCATTGGTTGGTGTGAGGAAGCTTGGAATAGTAGTAACAATTTAGAGCTACGTTATTTACTCCGGGAGTTGGTATTATTCCTGCGGGCTTATCAAGCTTATGGGGAAGTGATGTGTGGTGGGCACTACCAGATTGATGCTACTACCGCCCGCGAAGGGCTACAGCTGGTTGAACAGCCAATGGCAATCCAAAGTCTGAAATTTGAGGATTTACCCCCAGAGCATATTCGATTGCCGAGTCCACCCCAAAGGCTACCAACAAAGTTATTGCAGAATAGCTTTCCACTTATCCGCCGCGTAGATATCGATGTAAAAATCTCACGGGAAATTTGGGATTTTACAGGTGCTGCTAAATTTATTCTGATCGATTTTCCAGGATTGGGGGCTGCTAATTCGGGGGCTAGGGATACTTTTTTGTCACTGCGAGAATTAGCAGAAGTACAAACAATTTTGGTATTGCTAAATGGTAAATCTCCTGGGAGCGATCGCGCCAATAAAATCTTTACGATGATGCAGCAGCAGCGACCGGGACAAGACCTGAAAGATTTAATTCTCGTCGGTGTGGGTCGCTTCGATCAACTCCCCTTAGATAGTGAAGGCGGCGAAAGAGAACTCGATCAACTGATTGAAGATAGTTCACATTTAAAAGAGGAAACCGTTTTCCAAAAACTCAAAGTTCTGCAAACTACCATTGACGGTGCAGAAGCCTTTACAACCCAAAAAGACCGCATTGTTTTACTGTCGCCGTTGTTGGGATTGGCTGAATTAGCAAAACGTTCTAGTACAGTCAAAGCAGGCTCACCAGATTTTTTGGCTAACTTGGATTATCCTGATTACCTAGATCGGTCTAAACGCCTACAAGATAAATGGGAGCTATTAAGTGAACGGCTGTTAGACACCGATCCCCGCAGTAATTTAGGCAAACAGCTAGGTTATTTTAGTCAAGATGGGGGACTTAGTAAGCTGCGGGAATTGATTCAAACTCACGTAGCAACTCACGGTTTGAAGCAACTGTATGAAGATACTCGGAGATCGGCTGATGTAGTGAGCCAGCAACAAGATCACTTGAAGGACATCATAGATGAAATTCACGAGCAAGGTATTCCTACAGGAGACAGCCCCGCCTTTCTTGAGTTGCGCTATGTAGTCGAAAGCTTGGATAAAATTTACAGGAATTTTCAAAAAGATTTAGGGACAGAACCACTTAAAGATCGGCGCGGTGTTGTCGTCAGCGATGTAGTTAAAGACGAACTCACTTTTAGAATCCTTAATTGGAACCAGTGGACTTTACTCTTCAACAAAGCCAACAATGGAGCGATCGCTCTAGCGGAATCTAAAGGTGCAGCCGGGAAATTATTCGATCGGGGAAATCGTGTAAATTCTTCCCTACCAACCAAGAGTGATGATTTTTATCCAGTCTTTGAAAAAACCGTTAAAGAAGTAGAAGATTTTGCCCGCGATCGCATTCATCAAGCAGTGGTAGATTTGTTGAATCAATTGTCAAATTATGTAGCCCCAGAACGCGAACAATTACAGGCATTTTTCCATATAGATATGGAACAACAAATTGAAGAAAAATTTGGTTTTGAAGATGCCGATCTCTTTTACAAGTTATTACTAGGATGCGATCCTAACGAATGGAAAGAAGCGATCATCTCAGAAATTACTAGTAAAGATAAAGCCGTTGCACCTGAAACCATCTTTCCCCTAGCGCGTCAAGACGAGAAACATAACGTTGGTCAAATCTTTGATTGGGCACCAGAAAAAAGTCAGGGTTTATCTAGAACGAGCAATCACCAACTTTTAGTACTGCGGCTGCGAGATGAAATTACTGCTAGCGCTAGTCTCCATCTTGTACAGTACGTTAGCGAAGTTAATCAGCAAATTAATTCCGAAATAGAAGGTATTTTGGATCAAATTATTCCTAGTTTACAAAACCTTTCAAAAAAAGAAACTTTGCTCAGATATTTGGCGGCTGGGGACTTGCCAACTGAAGTAGCAATTCCTACTTGGTTGCAGATTATTTCAGAAATTGCTACTGTTTCTTACTTGGATGTTTGAGATGAGCTAACTCAAAAAATAGCTGATTGCGATCGGGTAGGGTGATGAGGATGTATTTGTGAGACGTGATGCGATTTTTTATGCAATTTTCAAGCGTGTCCCTGGGTTGTTTTTCGAGTTAGTAGAACAGCCACCAGCAGAAGCTACTAGCTATCGCTTTGAATCTGTTGAAGTTAAAGAACCAACATTTCGGATTGATGGGGTATTTTTACCTCCACCTGATGCAGCATCTCAGATGATCTTTTTTGCTGAGGTGCAATTCCAAAAGGATGAGTTACTGTACCATCGGTTTTTCTCAGAATCCATGCTGTATATGTATCGTAACCCGTCGCTTTACGATGACTGGTACGGGGTAATTATTTTACAGTCTCGCAGCTTGGAACCAGAAAACACTACTATTCACAGATCGCTACTGAACAGTTCTCAAGTACAACGGATTTATTTAGATGAGTTAGGTAGCCCTGATGACCAAAAAGTAGGTATCAGTTTGATGCAGTTGACTATTGCTTCAGACAATCAAATGGTGCAAGAAGCAAAACGTTTAATTGAGCGGGTGCAGCAAGAACAGATAACTGTTTTAGCTAAGAAGGAGATAATAGATGTAATCACAACTATCGCAGTTTATAAGTTTGCCAACTTAAGTCGTGAAGAGGTAGAGGCTATGTTAGGAGTTAAGTTAGAAGAAACTAGAGTTTATCAAGAAGCTAAACAAGAGGGACTAGAACTAGGAGTACAACGAGGAAGAGAACAAGTAAAACTTGAACTTGTGCCTCAGTTCTTAGCTCGTGGTATGTCGATGGAAGAGGTTGCCCAATTACTTAATTTAACCATCGAACAAGTAAAACTTGCATCTGAGTAATCACAACGATGCCTACGGCGGGCTACGCCTACGCAGTTTATAAGTTTGCCAACTTAAGTCGTGAAGAGGTAGAGGCAATGTTAGGAGTTAAGTTAGAAGAAACTAGAGTTTATCAAGAAGCTAAACAAGAGGGACGAGAAGAACTAAAACTTGAACTTGTACCTCTGCTGTTAGCTTGTGGTATGTCAATGGAACAGGTTGCCCAGTTACTTAGTTTAACCATCGAACAAGTAAGACTTGCAACTGAGCAAGAATCTTCAACATCAACTTAGTAACGGCTGCAATTTTCATAGAAATGCCTAGTTTGGGCTACGCCTACACCCTTTCATATAAAAGCGTAGCCCAACGTAGATATCGCGCCAAATAAAAAAGCCAGTGCTAAAGAGAATCAGTGGTACAAGACCAAAGATTCTCTAAATTTGTAATTTTATGATAAAACATTACAGTTTTTAGCCAGCTATAAAACATACAACAGAAAGTGATATTGTAATGAACCCTTTTCAACTCAACAAATATAGCGATCAAGAACCAAGCGAGAAACAACAAAAAAGATTTCCCGGATGGTTTGCTTTAGATTTTGGTACATCGAATTCCACAGTTACACTTTTCGATCCGATTGAAGTACCGATCGCAGAAATTCTCCCAAAAGAACAAGAAATGCGGTTGCGCGATCGCTTATCACAATGGCTGAGTTCTCCCGCTTCAGTCGCTTTACCAGATGTCAGCGATGATGATTGGGCAAAGTTCATCACCGAAATTAGCAAAAATCTGGAGATAGATCCAAGAAAGTTGAGTGAAGTATTTGAAAGTGACAATAAAGAGCGATTTTTGGAAGCAATTCGCCAAATTGAGCTTTCTTTAGGAAACAGCGAGAGGTTCCGCCGTGCTGTCAGCAAAAAACTTTACCAAATCTATCATGAGGTGTTCCGCGTTCCTACCCTAGAGTCGCAAAATCTGATCCCAGTTGTGCTGGATATCGATCGCCGCGATACAGAAATTCCCAGCGAGTTAGAAATTTCGCAGTTAGGGGACTTGAAACTGCGGATGGGTAGGGAAGCTAGAGATAATCGCAAAAAAGCGATCGCTCAAGGTACAAGCGGTTCTTTAAAGGAAATTATCAGCAGATTTCACCATTCGCCCAAACGCTATTTTGGTCAGGAGCGATCGTTTTCAGTTATTTTGGATGGCGAAGAAGAAACAATTACCGCTAACCAGTTAATACAATCTGCTTGGGCGCATTTAATCGAGTTAACTGAAGATTACCGCCAACGCGCCCAACGTAGATTTTCCGAAGGGACTTTTTTGACAGCAGTTGTCACCTATCCCACCGTCGCCCCACCAGTTGTTCGCAAAGAAGTTAAGGAATTTGTTGAGCAATTGGGGATCGATGATGTCCAAACTGCTTATGATGAAGCCGTTTCTGTAGCAATATTCTTTTTATGGCGAGAATTTGGCGGTAATCTGAATATTGGCATCGAGTCATTCAAAACTCGTTGTCGTCAAGTAGGAAATAAATGGTCACAAAATGTCCTCGTTTTGGATATCGGCGGCGGAACCACAGACTTAGCTTTAATTGAACTAACTTTAGAAGATAAAACCCCAACTTTTGCTGATTATGAAGACCGAGGTTTAGGAGGACGTTACTATAAACTTACCCCCAAATTATTAGGTTCATCTGGTCATTTACAGTTGGGTGGTGAATTAATTACACTGCGAATTTTTAGATTATTAAAAGTTGCGATCGCAGACTTTTTATTGACAGCAGTAACAACAGGTGATATTGAAAGCGAAAAGCTAGAAGATTTAATTAACTCTGAATTAAACGAGCGTTTTTTAGAACAAGGCAAATTCAAAAGTGGCAGTCTTTTAAAATGTCTAGATAAAGAGAATCCAGAAGGCGATATTGCTTATAAAGATGCCTTAGATACTGCCGAGAAAGTATTACCCACTCGTTGGCAACAAACACCCCAGCGCCTGCAATCATTTTACATCCTCTGGGATCATGCAGAAGCAGCTAAACTCAAACTTGGGCAAAAAGCACCAGCAGATAATTCTCTATTAACCTTCACACTTTCTGAGCAGCAAATTTCCGAACTGCTCACCCAAAGCGCCGTTAAATTGCAAGTTAAAGATCCAAATAGCATTTGTGTCACTTTAGATAACCAGCAATTTGAACGAGCCGCCGTTTCAGGAATAAAAGAAGCGATCGGTATTGCCAAAGGATTGATGGAAAGTCGATTGCGCTCTGATGATCTCACCAAAGATTCTTGGAATTCCCAAAAAGTTGATTGGTTAATTTTGTCTGGAAAAACTTGTAATTTAGACATAGTTCAGCGCCAAATATACCAAGAATTTAGTAAATCTCCATATTTTGTGTGGAATCCAGAACGAATTACCTTTGTGTTGGAATTTACCAAATTAGCTACCTCTGCCGGTGCTTGCTACGCCGAGAAACTGCGAAGATTGAGGTTCGATCCAGAAGAGTCGAAAAGCTTGCTGCGTAAGGGAGCCAACCAGCTAGAAATTGATGTCAAAAACCTGTTTTATTATTTGCCCTGCAACTTCAAACGCAAAACTCAAAGTAACGATTTACTAACTATATTCAAGGCTGGGCAAGAACTCTATCAACTAGCACCTTCGGAAAGTGTCGCCAAGGTTCGGACTGCATGGCAAGGAATCCAATTAACTAATATTATTTACCGTCAAGACTACGAAGATGGAGATTTACGACTATGGGGTAGCTTTGACGGCAAAAATCTCATGAATAAACTGGGAATGCAAGAAGCAGAGTTTCTGAAAAAAATTAAAGTCCAGTTTGAAATTGACCAAACCCTAGAATTTAATGTGTTGCTTTGTCAGGGAAATCCCCATTATTTAATTGATATCCCTGGCATTGATTTAGAATCGGTTGTTTCAGAAACATCACCGTTATTTGCTGATGGTAAATTAAACTGGAATATTGCCGTTGAGGGTTTAAATAAAGATTTAAATGATGGTGATATTGCCGTCAATGTTATTGAGTCGGCAACTGTCGATCAACCAGATGCCTATCATCTTGTCTTTGAAGTAGGAAATGATGGTAGTAAATTGTTCCAAAAATTCCACTATCTGCGCGATGGTGTGACGAAACCAGGAATTGGGTTAATTAGTAATCCCTTACCTCCTTTCCCGCAAACTGGCCAGCACACTTTCTATGTTTATCAAACAGATTCAGAAACCAATAGCAAAAAATGGATACGAATTGGCGCACTCAGCAAGCCAGATGTGACAACAGATTACCCTTGCCAATATCGGGTAACTCTAGACGATCAAGGTATCCTACGGATGCACGCGGGTGAAGTACCTTACTGGACATCAAATAGTCAGGAATGCCTCAAAGAAGAGGGATGCATTTATATTGCTGAATTAGAATTGCAACCCAATGAAGTTGATAAAGAACGCGATCCATTTTGCGGTATACATTAAACCTTTGCGTTACTCTGCGCTAACCTTTGCGTTACTCTGCGTTGAAAAAAATTAAGATTTTAAACGCAGAGGGGCGCGGAGTAAACGCTAAGGGGCGCAGAGGTTTGCCAAGTTTAATTCGCTATAAAAATATTTGGAGGTGAGATTCATGCAGCACTTGCGTCAATTATTAGATATAGAAAATTCAGAGTTAGCCCAATTACTGCGGTTTAGTTTGTATGGACTGGAGGCGACTTTAAATCAGGCTCGCACAGAATTACCATTAGATCCAGGATCTAAAATATGCGATGAGGTGCTGCAAGAACTTCATAACCTGTTGGAACCTGCACCCCCACAGCAAAATACTGGTTGGGAAGATGCGCCAGAGGATTTAAAACTAAGTCACCTGCGAGAAGCTTTTAATTCTGACTCAGAACTTAATTATTATCTGGGTAATTCCCAACTGCAAAGCACAACGGACTCTGATTTGTGGAATGAGATTCAACGTAAACTGCTGCGAGTACCAGAGGATTTGGCCGCAACTTGGCGATCGCGCACCTTAGATTTAGCCCAAGAAGTTGGTGCGATCGCAGATAATTCTAATCTCTATCAACTTCCCTTTATCCGCGATGAAATTATCTACCCCGGTCTTAGTGGTACTGTTCAAACCCAGGGATTATGCTTATACCAACAAGCACTTTCCAATCCGAAGAATACGCAAGGTAATGTATCTGATTTACCAGCAGCATTCCTATTTTTATATATGAATTTTATCGAAATAGACCCAGATTTACATCATGCTTTAAAGAGCGTTTTTAGCTTCGATGTCATTCCCTTACACTCCAAAGCAGAACAGCGCGATCAATATATTGATGCTTTAAGCGATCGCTTCCAACGCACCCAAAAAGCTGAGAAAAATACTGATACCCTGTCAATTCTTCGTGCTTGGATTGACATGGATGAAGCGATACATTCCTTAGTATTCGTACCACCGGCTGAACGCTATTCTTGGTGGGGAAAGCTACAACATGAATCACGGCGCATTTTGAAGAAAGTCGCTGACGAAGCGATTAATGCAGGTAATGAAGTGCGAATTCGTCAATTATCAGGACTTTATGCAGATATCTGTGCTTCATCCAAGGATGACTTACAACTAGACTGTGGTGGTATTCCTGGCGAAGTCTTAACTTGTCTTCGAGTATATACGCGAATTAATCAAGAAGAATCTCCCGGTCGTGTAATATTTCGCTCATCACGCTAGTAGTCTGTCAATAAAGAATGTGATGGATAGATTCCTTGTAGAGACGGCGATTTATCGCGTCTAATTCTTGAGATTATGAGGCAAGGCAGCAGATTTTACTAATCCCCGCCTTGCCTCATAATCTAATGAAGGTAAAAACGTTTAAATTTATAAAATGCCCCAGAAGTGTAAGATTCCTTGACCAGAAAACACTTCAAGCGCAACAGCAGATAAAAAACCAATCATTGCAAAACGACCGTTCCAGTTTTCGCTCTGAGGAGTGAAGCCAAAACGCACAGCATTAGGATCTTCTGGAACCGAAGCCGTAGTCTTCTTAACGTCTGCCATAAATAATACTCCGAGCTTTTATGTTGTGACAGTTATTACTGCCTGTAAAGTAATGTAACAGGTTTTTACGAAAATGCAACATAAACTTTACTTGGAGATATTACGGATACGTAGTTTTATCTTAACAGGTTTGCGATCGCCTACGGTGGCAAGCTATGCAGTAACAGCCAATTACCTATGACTCACTACCGGGAAAAAATACAGGTAAGACAAACGCTGTCAGAATTCCACCCAACACAATCACCTCAATAATTCTGAGGTAAAAATTGTTTTGCATAAAATTATTCATTACCACACCAAAGTTAGCCTGTAAGCTAGTCAACCAAGTACGGAAACGACTAGACCATTTAGCAGGGCTATCTTCTGGGCGAAACTTCCATGAAAACATTGAGAGTAACAACGGCGCACTACCCACCTTGGTAGACATCAAAACATGAATCGCCACACAGCCAACCATGACAAGCCAGGCGCAAAGGTGGAGGGAGTACCAAATATGATGTAGCTGCCCTGCTGGAAGCCATTCTTCCTTCATCATCCTGCCAGAGTTCACAGCCAAAATAGCAGCAATCAGCATGAGAGTATTTACCAGACGTTGCAAGCTAACCCACCAAATTGGCTTCCCAACCTGGGTTAGTTGCTGCAAAGAATCAGATTGAAGTAGGCGCTTTTGTCCAGCATGAAAGCTATAGAGGGCAAAAGCAGGGAGAATAAGCAAGAAAAATAATGCAAAAGTGCCGTGAATGCCCTGAATATCCCCAATTTGAGGAAATGGTATTTTACCAAATCGGCGATCGTAAGTGTTGTAAACCAAAAATCCGGTAATAATTGCCGCGATAACTAAAATTCCACTTAAGCCGTGAAGAATTCGCAACAACAAAGGTTGGTAGGGTGCAGAACGGGGCATAACAATAATCCTAAGTAGATGATTGTAGGAATTTTGAATAGATAATTTAAGCTTTTGGTGAGACAAGAAAATTGCCTTGGATATTTCACATAAGAATTACAATTATTTCTAAGAAGAGTGGTTAATCTGTACCTGCTAGTAGCTCAATCAATATTTATACCATAAATAAAAAGGCTATCTGTTGTTGATAAACTAAGTTAATATGACATTCATGGTTACATATAGTAGCTGAGGTTTAGTGCAGTGACTCAGGTTTTAAGCTTTGAATTAAGTGATGAAGTTTATGCGGCATTACAGGAACAAGCCGATGTTGCAGGCGTATCTCTTGCAGAATTGGTAGTTACTTTTATAGAACAGCAGTATTCTTCTCTAAAACGTGAAAATTCGCAACCTGAAACAGAGAAAGAAGCAGATCGTCAACGTTTCCGAAGTCATGCTGGAAGCATTAACCTCGGTTACGCTACAGGAGCAGAAAATGAAAGCATTGATGCTGATTTAGTCAGAGTATACAGCAATATTTTTTAGCAAACAAATTGAATGCTTATATTAGCCCAAGTTTGACGATTTTTAATTATGATTAAAAGCCCTCTCCGATATCCTGGTGGTAAGTCAAAAGCAATAAATCAGATAGTCGAATACTTGCCAGAGAGCTTTTCGGAATTTCGAGAACCTTTTGTAGGTGGTGGTTCTATATTCATTTATTTAAGACAAAAGTTTCCTGATCTCAAGATTTGGATTAACGATTTAAACCGCGAGCTATTCTTATTCTGGAAGTTTGCCCAATCTGATATAGCTCAGTTAGTTAAAGAAATTCGACATATTAAAGTCAAATATACAGATGGTAAATTACTCTTTACAGAATTAACTAGTGTAGATGTCAATAATTTATCTGATTTAGAAAGAGCAGTTCGGTTTTTCGTTCTTAACAGAATCACTTTTTCAGGAACTGTAGAATCAGGTGGTTTTTCTGAACAAGCTTTTCATAAAAGATTTACTGATTCTTCAATAGAACGATTAGAAAAATTAGAATATATTCTGAACAAAAATGTGCAAATTACTAATTTGGATTACAGCCACCTCTTAAAATCAGAAGGTAAAGATGTATTTTTATTTTTAGATCCCCCATATTTTAGCGCTACAAAATCAAAGCTATATGGTAAAGATGGTGACTTGCACACTTCTTTTGAGCATCAGAGATTTGCTAACCTTTTGCAACAATGTCATCATCGCTGGCTAATTACCTACGATAACTCATCGCACATTCGAGAGAATTTTCAATGGGCTAATATCTCAGAGTGGGAATTACAGTATGGGATGAATAATTATAAGCAGAGTGGTGCGGCTAAAGGAAAAGAGTTATTCATTACAAACTACGAAGTTAAACTTGATTTGGAGAAAAAATCACAAGTTCAGGATGTTGCTAATCCAGCTTTGCAATTGAGCCTTGAGATTTAAACCTAACTTTGATAGCTTCCAATTTTCCGGTAGGATAACCCCATAGCTCTCAATATAGCTACAACATACAAACCTTAGCTATGATAACTTCCCCAATCCCTGCTCAAGAATCCTCTGCAAGCTGGTATATCCTGCTGCAACAATTAATAGATGGCCAATCCTTGTCCCGTACTCAAGCTGCTGAATTGATGCAAGGTTGGCTCAGTGAAGCGGTTCCCCCAGAGTTATCAGGGGCTATTTTAACAGCACTGAACTTTAGAGGCATTTCTGCCGACGAGTTAACCGGCATGGCTGAAGTATTACAATCTCAATGTTCCCCACTCAGCACTCAGCACTCAGCATTCAGTACTGTAATTGATACCTGTGGCACTGGTGGAGATGGATCATCAACCTTTAATATTTCTACAGCTGTTGCATTTGTCGCCGCCGCATCTGGTATACCTGTCGCCAAACACGGCAATCGTTCAGCCTCAAGTCTCACGGGGAGCGCAGATGTATTGGAAGCCTTGGGTGTAAACTTGAGTGCCTCTAGTGAAAAAGTACAAGCCGCACTACAAGAAGTCGGGATCACTTTCTTGTTTGCCCCTGGTTGGCATCCAGCACTCAAGGCGGTTGCCTCATTACGGCGGACTTTGAAGGTGCGAACAATTTTTAATTTGCTCGGGCCGTTAGTAAATCCTTTGCGTCCAACTGGGCAGGTAGTGGGCTTATTTACTCCTAAGCTTTTGGCAATAGTTGCCGAGGCTTTACAGAATTTGGGCAAGGAAAAGGCGATTGTGCTGCACGGACGAGAAAAACTTGATGAGGCTGGGTTAGGAGATTTAACTGACTTAGCGGTTTTATCAGATGGAGAAGTGCAGTTAACTAGCATTAATCCCCTAGATTTGGATTTAACACCTGCTTCCATAGGTATGCTTCGGGGTGGAGATGTCCAAGAGAATGCGGTGATTCTGAAGTCGGTACTCCAAGGTAAGGGAACTCAGGCGCAACAGGACGCAGTAGCGTTGAATGCGTCGTTGGCGCTGCAAGTAGCGGGGTCGATCGCACTCCTAGATCATGCCCAAGGGATTAAAATCGCTAAGGATATTCTACAAAGTGGGGCTGCTTGGACGAAGTTGGAGCAGTTAGTTGAGTTTTTGGGGAATTGATTTGCGATCGCAATTGCGGGCGAAATTCTACTACATTACGTTTGATGGTGACATCGTAGTTACCAAAAAAGTCATGTCCTAAAAGTCCGGTTTCTAGTTCCGCACCTGCGATCGCTACTGCTACTCTATTCACTATTACCCCGCCAGCTGCCATCGAATTGACATAGCCCACAGGAAACTCTACAGCTCTTGCACTAGCCGTATTTGCCTTAGCTTTCCCTACTGGCACTATTCCCAAGGTATTTGCCATCTCTTGGGTAATTACAGTGCCACTGGCTCCCGTATCCACAATCATCTCAAATTGTTGCTGTCCATTAAAAGTAACTTCGACAATTGGTGTTCCACCAAGTCGCCTTTTAATTGGCGCTGTAAACACTTGCTGATCTGGAATCACTACTGCTGATGAGGGCAAAGCTGGCTTTATTGATAACGGTTTTGTTTCTTGTGGAGGCAAGGTATACTTTGGCGTGATTGCTGTCTGGGGAACCACAACCACTATCCTCTTCTGTTCGGCAAGACGCACAGGGCGAGGAGTAGCTTGCTGTCGGGCATATTTAATTTGGCGGCGATATTCAGTAATTTTAGTTTGAGCGATCGCAAATTCTGGGCTTTGTCGCCGGACTCTTTGCATCAGCGCGATCGCGTCTTGATACTGATTCGCCACCAAAATCCAATCACCTGGAGATTGAGCAGATCGGCTGATACTCCAAGCACCAACCGCTTTGTCTAGCCCCTGTTCAAAAAGACTTGGTTCGCTTTCAGACGACTCTAGCGGCTCTACTTCTGGGGTGACTGCTGGTGTTGGTGATTCAACGGCAGGTTCTACTGATGCCAAATCCCCAATTGGCGCGGGTTGCTCATTGCCACCAGTCACAGTGTTCCGTTTGTCTTCACTACAGGCAACACACAAAACCGCTAGAGCGCTTGATACTAAAATTAGGGTTGCACGGGATAAAAAAGACTGAAGCATAATTAATTTTAACCGCCCTAGCTTTGCCAAATCCACTCCCGCCACTTTAAATTCCCAATTTAATTTTAATTAACTATCCAAAAAACTCCCAATTGCCCAACTTATGGGATAATTAGCAATCGCAGTATTGAAGAATAGGTAATGAGGAATGGGGAATAGCCAATGGGGAAGAGTTTTAGTACTAGCCCAATCCCCAATTCCCAATTTCCAATTCCCAATTCCCAATTCCTAATTCCCTAATTTACTATGCCCCTGACTGACGCAATACCTGCTTTACTTGTCTTGGCAGATGGAACTACTTATCGCGGTTGGTCTTTCGGTGCGACAGGAACCGCGATCGGAGAAGTGGTATTTAACACTGGCATGACCGGATATCAAGAAGTCCTAACTGACCCAAGTTACTGCGGTCAGATTGTTATTTTTACCTATCCTGAATTAGGCAATACTGGCGTTAATCCTGAAGACGAGGAATCAAATGGGCCCCAAGTTCGGGGTGTGATCGCCCGAAATATTTGTCAGCGACCAAGTAACTGGCGATCGACACAATCCTTACCAGACTACCTTAAACAAAGCCAAGTACCAGGGATTTACGGCATCGATACTCGCGCCCTCACCCGCAAAATTCGGATGTTTGGAGCCATGAACGGTGGCATTTCCACAGCCATTCTGGATGAGGCGGAATTGCTAGAGCAGGTACTAACAGCTCCTAACATGGCAGGACTGAATCTAGTTCGGGAAGTCACCACGCCAACGGCTTATGAATGGTCAGATCCCACAATTCCAGCCTGGGAATTCAACTCTGAAGCTGCGGAAAATCCTGGGGAAGCCTTTACCGTTGTTGCCCTTGATTTTGGCATAAAACGCAATATTTTGCGTCGGTTAACAAGTTACGGCTGTCGGGTAATTGTTGTGCCTGCTGATACACCACCAGAAGAAATCCTCAATTACAATCCAGATGGTGTGTTTCTTTCTAATGGGCCGGGCGATCCTGCTACCGTCACTGGAGGAATTGCGACTACCAAAGCGCTTTTGTTAAGTCAAAAACCTATCTTTGGCATTTGTATGGGGCATCAAATTTTAGGTCACGCATTAGGGGCAGAAACCTATAAACTAAAATTTGGTCATCGTGGTTTAAATCAACCTGCGGGTTTACAACAACGGGTAGAAATTACTAGCCAAAACCATAGTTTTGCTATTGACCCAGATTCTTTACCTACGGCAGTTGTGGAAATCAGCCATCTGAATTTAAACGATCGCACCATTGCTGGGGTACGTCACAAATCTCTACCTGTATTCTCTGTACAGTATCACCCAGAAGCCAGCCCTGGCCCACACGATGCCGATTACCTGTTTGAGCAATTTGTTCAAGCCATGCGAACAGCACGTCAAGCCGCGACAGCCGAGGTTAGGTAAAAATGGGGACTGGGGACTGGGGACTAGGGACTAGGAAATAAGATTAAAAATAAATACTATTTTCTCCCAATCCCCAGTACCCAATCCCCAGCACCCAATCCTCAATTCCCCAAAAGATTGTAGACAACTTGCTCAAAAACCATCTATACTTGAGCGTTCACTTTAACTCATGAGGAGGGAATTATTGCTGAACCACTGAATCTAACCGTTAGCCTGAGGGGTACTCGTGAAGTCCGGGATAACTGCCAACTATTCCGCCTCACAGGTTTGTTAGATGCCTTTTCTGAGCCTACATTTCGCAAAGTGCTTGGCAGTAAGATTGAAGAGGGCCCTAAGCACATTATTTTGGATCTCTCACAAATCGACTTTATTGATAGCTCTGGCTTAGGCGCTCTGGTGCAGCTGGCCAAGCAGGCTCAAACTGCTGAGGGCACTTTGCAAATTGTCACGAATGCCCGCGTCACTCAAACGGTCAAGCTTGTTCGTCTAGAGAAGTTTCTCTCCCTGCAAAAATCAGTTGAAGAAGCTCTAGAAAACGTCAAGTAGTCTTGATAGCTGGAACCGAGAGAGTAATTCGGCTATCCAGATTCAACATCGGGTAGCTTAATTTTTAAAACTTCTGGCAGAAAACCTCTCTCCTTGTGGGAGAGGCACAAAGCCAGTTAAGCTATTATGTTTAAAATTGAGTAATAATGAAGATATAGAAACCCAGTTATTGGGTATGTAACTTTGTGGCTTCTTGTTGGATAAACAATCAAGTTTGAGAAATTTGTAAGAAATGCAAAGCCAGTAAATTAGTTTATAGGTAAACTTGACTTAATACTGTATAATTGGAAATTGTCATTAACTAAGTAAAGATGACAATGAGATAAAGTGACAGTACAAGTTTGATGTTTGAATCTTACCCTATCTTAAGCACGCACCACAAGTAGGCAAAATTTGGTTTATGGGGGCTGACATCAGAGCGATCTGGTATGCCAACTTTGAATCAAAAAAAGAATCAGTAAGTATTTCTGATAGTATTGAATATGCTAAGTATATTATTGAAGCTTACTTCAGAAAAATCAGTCTTTGCAAAGAATGCCTCGCAAATGTAGCCCGTCAAGGAATGATTTATTGTGAAGTCACAGGAGGAACTATTAGATGGACAAGATGAGACTCCTAAGCAGGGTTTATCTTGGACTCAAGCACTCTTGGCAACCACAGGGCCATTCCAACAGATTTCCCTCTCACAAGTGCAACAAATTTCTCCTACTGCTTTAGCATATTTGGGGGATGCAATTTATGAGTTGTATGTTAGAATGTTCTATCTGCTGCCATTGAGGCGGTCAGGAATTTACCACAGTTTGGTAGTGGAGCAGGTAAGAGCAGAAACACAAGCGCTACATTTGCGATCGCTAACTCCTCATCTGAGGGACACCGAATTAGAAATTGTCCGACGGGGTAGAAATGCCGCTACAGGCCGCCCTAAGCGACTGAATCCCGAAATTTATCAACAGGCAACTAGTCTAGAAACCCTAATAGGCTATTTATATCTCACCGATTACCAGCGTCTAACCGAACTGTTGCAAATGCTTCATGTAGAAAAAGAGTGAAAACTCAATTTCACAACAATAGGTACAGCAGTAGATTAGGTTCCAGAAATTACGGGAATCGGTATGTTCAACCATAAGCTATATTCATAAATCAAATGCAGAATAAACCCAGAAAAATCATCAGCACTAACACTTCTACTGGCGAACCCAATCGTGGTAAACCTATAAAAATTAAGGGTAAGCGTGTTGTTAGTAATCCCACTCGCAATCCCCGAAAAATAGATAACAACCCTATTTCTGTTGCTAATCCCACTCGAAATCCCCGGAAAATCGATAGCAACCCTATCTCTGCTGCTAATCCCACTCGCAATCCCCGGAAAATAGATAGCAACCCTATCTCTGGCGACTCCCGACAACGAAATAGCAACTTCTCTCAGTCGCCTGTATCTACACAACCAGTAGAAGAAGATAACGATCTCATCTACGGTCGCCATCCAGTATTGAGTGCGTTGCAAAAACAGCGTAATCTTAACCGCATCTGGATTACGACCCGTCTGCGCTACGATCCCAGCTTTCACCATTTTCTGCTGCAAGCTAAAGAAAATGGCACTGTTATTGATGAAGTTGAACCCAAGCGCTTAGACTATCTCACCAACGGCGCTAATCATCAAGGTGTGGCAGCGCAGACTGCTCCCTACGGCTATATCGAATTAGCCGATCTCATTGAACAGTCTAAATCTGTCACCGATCCCGTTATTGTAGTCGCTGACGGAATTACTGATCCCCACAACTTAGGAGCAATTATTCGTACCGCCGAAGCAATAGGCGCTCAAGGATTGGTAATTCCCCAAAGACGTGCATCTGGGATCACTTCTACTGTCATGAAAGTAGCAGCAGGTGCGTTAGAAAACTTTGCTGTATCTAGAGTTGTCAACCTCAGCCGCGCCTTAGAAGAATTAAAAGAAGCTGGCTATTGGATTTATGGCACTGCTGCAAGTGGGAGCGAACCCGTGCATACTGTCAATTTCAAAGGCCCAATCGTTTTGGTAATCGGTTCAGAAGGCGAAGGTCTGGGTATGTTGACGCAACGTTCCTGTGATTTTTTGGTATCGATTCCTCTACAAGGTAAGACTCCCAGCCTGAATGCCTCTGTAGCAGCAGGGATGGCGCTTTATGAAATTTATCGTCAGCGATCGCAAAATACGCTTTATTTAGATAAATTACAAAAAATTTCTTTGAAAAAATAACAGTAACAGAGTATAAAGAAATGTAAAAGATAATAAAGCACCATATCGTTTAACACCCTGTAGACGTTTATAAATCGGCGAAAAACATGAAAACCCTTTGGCATAACCTCAAGGAAGTGTTGATTAACACATTCGACTCCATCGGCCTGGCTTGGTGGGTAGAGATTGTGACGCAAAATCCCCGGTGTACTTACTACTTCGGGCCATTTCTGACTTCTTCTGAAGCAAAATTGTCAAGCATTGGATACATAGAAGATTTGGAAGTCGAAGGAGCTACGGGAATTACTACGCGTGTCAAACGTTGCAAACCTAATACCTTAACAATTGCTGAAGACTTGGGGGAAAGATTTGACCGCAAAGTACAGCCTGCCTTTGGCGGTCAGATTTAAGTTAGGCGAAAATGAAGATAATTCGTAATTCGTAATTCGTAATTCGTAATGGGCTTCTCTACGAGACGCTAACGTAATTTCTAGTTCTAATTGCGAATTATGTGGTTCAGAGGTAAACACTTTTGGACTATTCAATACCAATTACCTGCGGATGTTCTTCCAGCCAATGGTCAATGTCATTCAGCACCTGCTGGGGGACTTCCCACGGGAAAAAATGGGCGGTGTTTGAATAGCACTGCCACCGAGAATTTTGGAGGTGTCGAGCAGTTTCTAGGCTCGAATCAGATGTGATGTGGCGGTCTTGAGCGCCAGCAAGTACCAAACTAGGACATTGTATTTGTGGCAAATCTGGAAGCCGATTGTATCCCAATTGAATGGCGCTATAGAGGGCGCGAGTAGCAGCAGGAGAAGTTTGCAGATAAGCTGGTACTGCTTCTTTAGCGATATAGTTGTAAGTTGTGGATGTATGTTGTTGAACTAAGTAGCGGAAAAGCGATCGCTTGCCAAAAGTTTCAATATTCCATCGCCAACTCGGTTTTATATAGTTTAATAAGCCAGCAACGCCAGTATATAAATTATCCTGCCAACTTATGGTCGGATGGCTACCACGGGGTTTTGCGGCTGTCGCCACTAAAATCAGCCCAGTAACGCGCTCTGGTAAACGCAATGCCAGTTCTATTGCCAGAATGCCCCCAAGTGACCATCCCAATACTAAGCATTTTTCAATATTTAAACGGTCTAGCAGCACTTCTAAATCAGTTAAATGGTCATTCATGGCAAAATTGCCATTCCACCGGCTTTTGCCATATCCGCGCAAATCAGGGGCAATAGTTTGATAGCGTTTTGATAAATGATCGGTGAAGACAGAAAGACTACGACCAGTACCAGGATGACCATGTAAGCCCAATATGGGGAATCCTTGACCTTGGATGTAAACATTGAGGCGTGCAGCAGTGGTAGGATGGCGATCGCTCATGACTTGCCATTCTCCTGTCTAGCGAACACAGCGATCGCTTCAGTTCTTTGTGCTGTCCACTCTATAATCATCTCAATCTGGCCTAACCTTTCTTGCATAGTAGTTCGTTCGTTATATTATTCTTCTTGACAAATGACCAATGACAAATGACCAATAACTAAGATATTAAGAAATTGGTTCAAAAACCATTTGAGGGATCAACACTTCGTCTTGTAATTGTCCAATACCTAAAAAACGAGTTTCTTCATCATAAACTCGCACTATTGTAGGAACATCAAAAGTTAGAGAAATACGCTGACCTTGACACCACTTTTGAGCGGATGTTGCTGGTAAAGTAACAGATGACAAATGTTGTAAAGCTGCATCTGGACAAACGGGTTGAAATATTCCAGCTTGTAGTTGTGCTTCTAAATCAGTCAAAGTGAGACTATCGGTTAAATTGAAACCACTACTTTCGGTACGGATTAAAGCCGCAAGAGTGCCACCGGTTTCTAAATTTGCACCCAAGTCACGAGCGATCGCTCTAATATATGTACCACTCCCGCAGGCGATCGCCACATCCAATTCCGGGAAATCTCCTTCTCTCCAGTCCAAAATATCTATCCGAAAAACTTCCACTGTTCGCACTGGAACTTCCACCGTTTTACCTTGGCGTGCTAAATCGTAGAGACGTTTACCATCTACTTGAATTGCACTGTAAATAGGTGGTATTTGCTCAATTTTGCCTTCAAATTGTGCTAATGCAGTTTTTACCTCTGCCAAACTCAATCCAGCACAAGGTTGAGAAGTGATGATTTCACCTTGCAAATCATCGGTTGTAGTACTTACACCCAGGCGAATAGTGGCTTTGTAAGCTTTGTTTTCTGGCAGATATTGCAATAATCTTGTGGCTTTACCAAGGGCAATTGGTAAAACCCCTGTGGCGGCTGGATCTAAGGTTCCCGCATGTCCGACACGTTTGAGGCGCAGCAATTTTCGCACCCGCGCTACACAGTCGTGGGAAGTCCAGTCAAATGGTTTGTTTAAGTTGAGAAAACCTTGAGATAACACAAAATCAATACTTACAGCTTCTAAACTCTATTAAATACTTATTTAATGCTCAAAGCATTAATATTTGGTAATTAAAGCTTAAGTAAGCATTAATTTATACACATCAACGACCTTCAAGACATTCTGTAAGCACTTTAGAGTGTTCCAAAAAATAAATGATCCAAAACCCGTCATTGCGAGCGAAGCGAAGCAATCCCAGCCCTTGCGATTGCTTCGCTTCGCTCGCAATGACAATTGAGCATTTTTTTACTTGGAGTACTCTTACCGAATAATACGCACAAAATGCAGATAACGCCGAGTATGTACAGTAAATACCACATTGTCACTTATAAGTGACAACACATAAAATACTTTTACCAAAATAATCATCGATAGGGTTTTATAAACATAAATTAAATGAAAAAAGCAATTTTCACTACTATTACGTTAATTGTTTGTCCTATGTTGATTGTAAGTTGTGGTGATGGCAATAGTACTTCTCAACAAAATAAAGTTAATCAAGCAAATACTGCAACGACTACTCCAGCTAATTCTGAATCTATTTCTGCAAATAAAGAAAAGCTAAATAATATCGAAGTTGGTAAAAGAACTAGTAATCCAACATCGAATCAAAAAACACCTATTAAAAATAATAAAAGTAATGAAATTCCTCACAATAACCCGATATTGGGTACTATCAAAGATATGCAGAATGGAGACTTAAAATGCTATGTTACTGTTGTTGATGAAAAAGGTAAATTATATGAAGGTGTCGGAGCAACATTTGAGGTTTGCGAACCAGAGAAATACGTCAATAAAAAAGTAAAGATGTCTTATGGGCTAGAGAATGTCAGTGATTGCCAAAGTTCTGAGCCTTGCGGTAAAACAATCGAAGAATGGTTGATTACCAACATAGAAATTCAAAAGTAAAAATCACAATATTTGTTTTTGAAATTGTAAGTAATACAGATAAAAATCAAGTTGATGATGGGGAAAGTTGATCAATTGGGAATACCTTTGGTAAGCTGACTGTAACTTTAGTTCCTTGCCCGACTTCACTAAATAAGGTGATATCGCCACCATGTAATTCTACACAACCTTTAGCGATCGCCAATCCTAAACCCGTGCCAGGAATTGTATCAACGTTACTTCCACGACAGAAGGATTGAAACAAATTTTCTTGATCTTTTATCGGGATACCAATTCCCCGATCTTGGATGTAAAAGATCACCTCTGATTCTTTACCGATCAGGTGAAACTCTACAATCCCTCCATCTGGAGAGTATTTTATTGCATTAGACATTAAGTTAATAAAAATTTGCTGCAACAGTCCCCGATCGCCCCAAAAGCCTTGGGTATGCCCAGTAATTTGAAAAATTAATTCGTGGCGATCGCCTGTTGTTTCTCGCTCTTGTTCTATAAGATCGGAGAAAAATTGTAGTAAATCAAGCAGAATTGGCTGAAATTTGGGTTTTTCTAGTTCAAACTGGTTAACCAGAAGCATATTATCCACGAGTTTGGACATATACCTTGTTTTCTGTTCAATAATTCCTAAAAACCTTTGTTGTTTAGACTCATCCAATTGCTGGCTATACTTTGCCAAAGTTGATGCAGCCGCCAGAATTGAAGTTAGCGGCGTTCGATATTCATGGGAAACCGTTGCAATAATTTGAGATTTAAATACATTGAGTTGCTTTTCTTTGGTAAGGGCTGCTTGAGTTTGGGCTAGCAATTCAGCTTGTTGGATAGCGATCGCTAATTGTACCGAAACTTCATTGAGCATTTGGGCATCATCAGTTTGCCACTGTCGTTCCCCAGAATTATGGTGAGCAATCAACAAACCCCAAAGCTTAGGGGTTGGGTTGCCATTGTTACTCAAATTAATGGGAACCACCAGATTTGCCTGAGTATTAAATTGCTCTTTCAAGCTGACACAATTACACAAGCCAAGCTCATAAATATAAGGGATTGGGGATTGGGAATTGGGGATTGGGCATTGAGAAACGTCTTTCCTATTCATCAATTCTCTGTCTTCTTGTCTCCTCGTCCCCTTGTCCCTAGTCCCTAGTCCCCAGTCCCCAGTCCCTAGTCCCCAATCCCCAGACGCGACGCGATCGCACAATGCTACAGTGCGGAATGACTCAACTGATGAGGCAACTATTTTACCGTCAGTATCTTGGGCGAACTGATACACCATCACGCGATCGCACTTCAGAAGTTGCTGTACTTCTGCTACAGCTGTATTCAAAATTTGCTCTAGGTTAAGAGACTGGCGAATTCGTAAAGCAGTTGTGGCAATTAAACGCTGTCTTTCCTGAGTTTTGCTGAGTTGGGCTTGCAAACATGATTGCTTAATAGCGTTTCGGACTGCTAGTTGCAGTATGTCCTGTGTCAGATTATGCTTCACCAAATAATCCAGC
Organism: Nostoc sp. UHCC 0252; assembly: GCF_034931145.1. Classification (NCBI taxonomy): domain Bacteria; kingdom Bacillati; phylum Cyanobacteriota; class Cyanophyceae; order Nostocales; family Nostocaceae; genus Nostoc; species Nostoc sp. UHCC 0252. The sequence continues at coordinate 45,841 of NZ_JAYGHE010000031.1, forward strand.
GCACCCCGTTTCATGACTTGCACAGCCACCTCTTCATCGCCCCGCCCTGTCAACATAATCACAGGGACAGAAGTCTTAAATATCTCCTGCTGCATTTGATCGAAGAGTTCTATCCCACTCATATCAGGTAGGCAAAAATCCAGCAGAATGGCATCGCAGCGGATTTTTTGGCACAAAGCAAGTCCTTCTTCTGCACAGTCTGCCTCAAATATCTGGTAGGACTGGTGCGGATCTTTCAACAGATATCGGCGATAGATTTTCCGATCTGCTGCACAATCATCAATGATGAGTAGCGTCCATGTGTCCAACATATACAAGTATGAAGATTGGGGAGCTATGTAGATCCCTTTTATCCAGATTGTGTTTTATTGCATAATTCTAAAAATAATATAAAATAAGTATAAATAAAATCTAAATTCTTTAGTAATCCTAAAGAAACATCAAAATAGTCAAAAACACAAAAATGGGGAAAAGGAATCTAGCTGAGACAAATAGATACAGTGGCTCAAAGAGGAAAATTTCTTAATGTCCTCTGAGCTGTCTCTTTTATTATCCTTTTTTCCCTACTGCCTCATCAACAGACAATAAACAAATTAATCCAAGACTGGCGGCATATTGGCTTCAAGCCAGTAGTCCACAAATGCCTGGATCGTCTTTTTTAGTTCCTGAGCATCCATCGGCTTTACCATATATCCATTTGCACCCTTTTGGTAGCACAACTCAATATCCTTGGGATTTGATGATGTGGTAAATACAACGATGGGGATTTCCTTGAAACTCTTGTCTTGCTTGAGCCGATCTAAAATGTCACGGCCATCAATACCTGGCAAATTCAGATCGAGCAAGATCACAGAGGGTCGTAATGCTACTTTAGAGTTGGGTAAGCTTTCGCCTTTGCTATGGGCATCGCTCCCCTGTTGATACAGGAACTCTAAAACCTCATCCCCATTAGTACAACGATGTATGGGGTTCTGGACGGACATGAGCCGCATCAGACGTTGTAGCATCCGAAAATCTTCATTGCTGTCCTCAACAACTAGCAGAGGTTCATGAAGTTTTTTTGTCATTCGTGGTCTTAAAAAGAGCTTAACAAAAATATATATTTGGTTACTATATTAAACTATTCCAGCGTGAAATAGAAAGTAGAGCCAACGCCTACAGTAGATTCAACCCAAATTTGTCCATTATGAAGCTCAACAATCTTTTTAACAATAGCTAATCCTGCACCTGCTCCTCCACCGTACTTTTCCTGAGAGTGCAGCCGCTTGAATAATCTAAAGATAGTTTCTAAGTGATGCTGTGGGATGCCAATACCGTTATCTCGGATATAAAAGATTGGGGATTGGGAATTGGGAATTGGGAATTGGTAAATAATCGCTTCCCCTGCTCCCTGCTCCCTGCTCCCTGCTCCCTGCCCCCTGCCCCCTGCTCCCTGCCCCTCTTCTTGAGAAAGGTAGCCAATCTCAACCCATTGCTCTGCTTTATCGTTGTATTTGAACGCATTACCAAGAAGGTTACTGAAGACTTCATTAACGAGAACTCGATCGCACTGAATTGTTGGTAAAGGGCGAGGAATGCGAATATCCACAAGCCCAGAGTCTTGGCGACTAGCACGAAAGACATCAATTACTTGGTTGAGCAATTCGTTGAGATCGGTTGCTTGCTCTCGCAGATGTGCTTGTCCTAGCTGCGATAGTCGCAACAAAGCGTTAATTAGAGTTTCCATGCGTACAGATAAGGACACTACTGTTTGCAAGCACTCAATTCCGTCATCATCTAAGACTTGGGCATAGTCTTCTAGCAGCACCGTCGAGAAGTTATAAATGCCCCGCAAAGGCTCTTTGAGATCGTGAGAAGCGGCGTAGGCAAAGGATGCTAGTTCTTGGTTGCTGCGTTCTAACTCCAGGTTGATTTTCGCTAATTCATCCGCTTTCGAGAGGACAATACCAACGATCGCATTACTCAGAGCGATCGCACTTTCAAGTTCACACCCTTTCCAAGGTAAAGAAGTTAATCTAACCGTTTCTTGCCATTGTTCAAAAGATTTTCGGGGAGACAGGGTATAGCTACCATCTCTCTCGGCTTTAATCGATTCTTGGGGATTTCCTGCCCAGTGTACTGTTTGGATAACTTCAGGGCGAAACCAAAGAATATAATAACGCCGGACTTTAGAAATTCGCAGTAGCAATAAACCACTGGCAGTATCTTTAAATATCAGCGCTTCTGGATAAAGCTTCGGCAGAGAATCGGTAGAAAACAGGTTATCAGTAACTTGAGTATCTGCCCATTCAATTAGCGCCCGCACCTGATCAATATTTGGTGTTGCTCCCACAAGGTTAATTTCATTATCCAGACAAACCGCCGCTCCAGAGGCACTGACAAAATCCAGCAAGCGGATTTCCGGTTTGATTAAGGCATCAATAAAGTTGTCTGCTTGGGAAATGGACTCAAGGAACTCAGATTGTAGCGATTTGAGCTTTACCTTATAGTCCCATTCCGAAGAACTAATTTTGTGCGCTAACTCTGAAGACACGATTTGTCCCAAAAATTCGCACATCTTGCGTACTTCATAAGAAATATGCTTTGTCGTTTGATGATGACAAGAGATTAATCCCCAAAGCTTCTGATCTTGAATCAGCGAAATCACCAAAAGAGCCTTCACTCCCATATTTTGATGATATTCAGCACAACACCAATCAAAACTCCGTAGCACAGAGTAGCTTAAATCAAGATGCTGATGTGTTGTCGGATTTCGCGTTGGAAGTAGCTGGACAGGTTCGGCCGTCAAATCGGGAAGAAATCGCAGAAAGCAGCGCGTATATAACTCCCTAGCCTGTGCTGGAATATCCGTAGAGGGATAGTGGAGTCCTAAATAAGGTGATAAATCTTCCCGTTTTACTTCTGCAACCACAGAACCCGCTTCCGACTCATCAAATTGATAGACCATTACCCGATCAAAACCGATGATTTTTTGGACTTCTTCAGCGACTAAGTGCAAAAATTCTACAAGATTTGATGTGCTTTGCATTTTTGCGATCGCTTCACCTGCCAAAGCATGAAAGCCTAAAAAACTCACCTCAGATTTTGAGTCTGTCGGTTCTAACTCCAGAATCACAGCCTCTTCTGTACGATGAGCGATCGCATCAAAATCTCGTACTCTGTGCGAAGTATGTATTGATACTTTAAAAGTATTAGGGCTGCCAATTTTTTTTACCAAGCACTGCTTTACAACTTCTACTTGTTGAGCTTCTAATAAATAGCTCAATGGTTTTCCAAGCAAATCTTTTGGCTCTTTACCTACATAAGCTTGGGTATTGTTACTAACTTGCAGTATCTCTAACTGAGTACTGAGTGCTAGTAGTACACCATGAGGTTGAATAGAGCCAGGTATATGGATAGGTTTGCGATCGTGGTTAGTCAGAGCAGTCGCTTGGGTAGTAGTATTTTTAGGCTGGCTCATAAATCAACTTATGTAAAGCTGAATTTTACAATAGCGCAATTAAATGTCACATTTCTTTAAAGTATATGCCGAGAAGGATGAATGCGATCGCAAGGGCTGAGATTGCTTCGCTTGCAATGACATTCTACTTAACATGGAAACTAGAAGTTTAAAGGGTGGATATGCTCTTGAGCCTCTCCAGTTAAATACAATTTTGACCTCTTTCCAAACCTCTCTCCGAGTCGGATACTGTTGGCGAATTCATAGAGGGCAAAACCAGTCACCACAAAATAGAAAATAAGGAATACTATGGGGCAGTGGGAGCAATTCGAGCAAAGTGAGAAACGCGAGTCTGACTGCGTGGAACAAAATCCAAATAACACGAAATTATTAAATACTCATCCCGCTAACCGATACACAATCACTTTTCCTTTCCAATTTTCTTCCACAAATACTAGATACTCACCATCTGAACGCCGAAAAGCGCGGATACCGTAGGGTATATCAATCCAGCCACTTTCGCTACCAACTTCTGGGCCTGGTTTTAAAATTTGTACTTGCGCTCCTGTCTTAGCATTATAAACATATACCTCTGCGGTTTTGACTGTCACGGCAAATACATAGTCTCCCGCCACACTCATGGCTGCTGTAGACACTTCGCGCTTACCAACGGTGTCGTAGGGAATCACAATTCGCCAACGGGGAGTACGATTTCCTTTACTCCAATTGTCAAAACGGGCAATTTCAGATCCAGCAACTCCAGCATCATCACCGAATGCAGGGTGATCTACTGTAAAGCCTGACAAATACATACTATCTGTTTCGGGGAAATATTCGATGCGTCGCAAGTCGTTAAAGATGGTTGGAGTAGCTTGCTTTTCCATCGAACTGTAGTTGTAGATGGGGTTGCCTTTGGCATCTATTCCCTTTAAGGGATAGTGACGAATGCCATCTTCTGTTCGCAAAGCTTTCCAAACATCTCCTTTACTGTCTACCCACCATCCGCCAATATAAGGATAATCTTTGCTGGTATCATATTCATTATCTTCAAATTTGCCATTCCCGTTGCGATCGCGCCAGATCCATTCACCTTTTTGTGGTTGATATGGTGGCCAATTTCCCTTGATAAATGGTTTGTCTGCGCCATTGCTACCGACAAACATTCCGGCTGGGATGGCAACTTTCCCATCTGTGGCTGGATCAAAACGATATATTTGCAGAAAGCTGTTATACATATCTGTAAGGAACAAAAACGGCTTCCCTTGGATGCGGCGCACAAAGGTTCCATCGGGTGATGTATGCAGGCGGGGATCTTGAGAATATTTGAAAGGATTTAAGGTGTAGGCTTTGTAAGTCCATTGTTTACCAGCAGGCTTACTGTAATCCATGAGATAGTGTTCTTGTTTGGTGAATACATCTACACCATCAGTTTTAGGATCGGCATCTGCATTATCGACGAATATCAATCCCAGCGATCGCCATATTAGTTTTCCCGATGGCGAAAATTTCCGCAAATCTGTTCCCGATTTGTTGAAACCATTGCTATTTATATAGATATTACCTGAAGCATCTGTACCAACTCCGGTAAGTCCATAAAGTTTCAAATCTTGAACTTCACCAGCAACTCCTGCATAGATACCGCCCTTACAGCCAAAACTACCCACCTGCACTGGCTTGGCTTTGATGTCATAAATCAACATTTGCTGACGCGGGCCATTTTCTGCCACTAACAGCTTACCTTGATGATTAATTGCGATCGCAGTTGGTTCAACGATATCTGCAATCTGTTGGGGTAGCTGCTTTCCACTTTGAGAATAATGTAAAATCTTCGCAGGTTTACCACCATTTTTGCTTTGAATAATCCACAAATTCTTTTCTGGATCAACAGTTATTGCTCCCGGATTAGCAAAGGTAAAACTGCGGAGTTCCTTCATCGTATCAGTATCATAGATACGAATGCGGTTGGTGGCAAAATCACTCACATATAACTCGTTTCCTACAGTTGCTAATCCAGTGACTTCATTTTTAGTACTGGTAATTAACATACTTTTATCCCAGCCACGCCCTTCAGGAAAAGGTACAGGTTTTCCCGACAAATCATAACGTCTAACGCAATGCCAAGTCGTTCCTTCAGGGGGATAATCTTCATTGGTTTTGCCCCTCGATCCCTGAGTCATGGCAAGGTAAATATATTTACTATTTGCTGTTATGGCTATGCCACCTCCACGACTCCAGCCGTGAGTATCCTCAATGGCACTAATAACCTTACCATCTTTATATATGGCTGCCTCCATTCCCGCCTCATCCCAATGGCTGTTGGTATAAACTGTGCCATCAGAGGAAACATACATTGCCTCAATATTGTTTTGTATCCGCAGATTTCCACTGCCTATAGTGTTACCTATCCACGATGTTTTGTATGTAAGTGTGGATGTTCCAGTTGTTGCCCAGTCAGTTGTAATCCCAATGGTAGTAACAATAAATCCCACAGCCACACTTAGTAAAAAATTGAAAGTTTTACTTTTTTGTAAATATCTAGGCTGAGATAATTTTTTGATACGCTGATTGAATTTATGACGTAGTTTTGCTAACTGCGCCAATAATTTATTTTTCATATATTTTTTAAGCTTTTAATTATTGATATACAATCATATTTTTAGAAATCCGTAAAAAATATAATTATTAAAAATAGCCGATGATTTCACATAATCTTCACAAGATTTACTTTATGATGTAATTTTTCTTTCAAAGTATTAATAGTTACTCAGCTAGAGCTAACAAATGGTAAACATTCATACATTGTATTTCCAAAAATATTACTTTGTAAAGGTTTTCGCCTTTCTACATCTAGCGTTCACTTCATTATTTGGCAGGTATAATATATGTCTAAATCAGTGTTATAAAGTTAATAAAAATACAAGCTATTGTTCCTTGTTGACGTTGGCATATAAATAGTTTATAAATTGGTTTTCTATATAAAAGCCTTGGAGAATGTTTTAAAAGTAGTGGCTGATGTACCAAAAAGTTTAGATTCTCCTAAATCTTCCTTAAAAAGGAGGACTTTGAGAAGCTTATTTCCCGGTTTTTAAGGGGTTAAGGGGATCTTCATACAACCATAAACTTTTCAAACATCCTCTTATTTATAATGTTTGTTTAGAAATTATAGTGATTCATTTTTGGCACATACTTTAAGGTTATACATCTGTGTAACCCTATTGTTTTAATATATTTACAGGAAATATATCAGTGGAAAATAAACTAGAAACTTTTACTTTATCATCTGCATCTATTCTCACTCTAGGATTAGGCTGGTTTCCCAAAAGCCCTGGAGGATTAGAAAGATATATTTATGAGCTAACTCATAAATTAGCAGCCAATAAAGACCAAGTTGAATTATGTGGAGTTGGTTTACCAGAGACTGAAATAAATTTGCCAATCAAGCTGAATAATTTAGCTTCACCTGATAGTGCCCTTTTGCAAAGATTATGGTCGATTCGCAGTAATTTCAAGAAAACAAGAACGGGTAAACCAGACGCTATTAATTTGCATTTTGCATTATATAGCTTTCCTATTTTAGATATTTTGCCCAAGGGAATACCAGTTACTTTTAACTTTCATGGACCTTGGGCTTCTGAAAGTCAGCAAGAAGTAGTTAATAAAAACCTTAGTCTTTTAATCAAACACTGGTTAATAGAAAAAAACACTTATAATCGCTGCGATCGCTTCATTGTTTTGAGCAAAGCATTTGGTAAAATATTACATGATAAATATCAAGTACCGTGGAGCAAAATTAATGTTATTCCTGGTGGAGTTGATATTAACTGCTTTCAACCAAATTTATCACCGCAAGAGGCTTGTAAACAACTAGGCTGGCCAAATCATCGCCGGATAATATTTACATCCCGCCGCTTAGTACATCGAACGGGGGTTGACAAATTATTACAAGCACTGGCTATAATTAAGCCCAGAATACCAGATGTTTGGCTAGCGATCGCAGGTCGTGGTCACATCCAAGCTGCACTACAACAACAAGCTACAGAATTAGGACTAGACGACAACGTTAAATTTTTAGGTTTTCTCCCTGATGAGCAATTACCTATAGCTTACCAAGCTGCGGAATTGACTATTATGCCTAGTCAATCTTTTGAAGGATTTGGATTAGTAATCATCGAGTCTCTGGCGTGTGGTACTCCTGTTATATGTACACCAGTTGGAGGAATGCCAGAAATTTTATCAGAATTTTCCCCAGATTTAATTACTACTTCAACAGAAGCTTCAGCTATTGCTGAAAAATTAGAACAAGCACTTTTAGGAAATATCCCCATACCTTCACGAGAATCGTGTCGCCAGTACGCCACCACACACTACGACTGGAATCAAATTGCCCAGCAAGTACGGAATGTTCTATTAAATTAATAAAATAGAGACGCGAAAATTGCTTTGTAGAGACGCGATTTACCGCGTCTGAACTATATTGTAGTATAAGAAGGTTTTATGAGAATTTTTTTTCTAGACCAAAGTGGTAAACCAGGCGGCGCAGAATTGTGTTTAATAGATATTGCTAAACCATACAGAGATAACGCTTTGATAGGTTTATTTGCAGATGGCCCTTTTAGAATTTTACTACAGCAAAATAATATTCCAGTAGAAGTTCTCGCTACTCAAGCAATCCAAGTTCGCAAAGAAAGCAGTTTGGTGCAAGGACTAAAAAGTTTGGGACAACTTGCACCTTTGATTATTAAGGTAATTAAAAAAGCGCGTGAATACGATTTAATTTATGCCAACACTCAAAAAGCGTTAGTTGTCGGAGCATTAGCAAGTTTTTTCAGTCGTCGTCCTCTAGTTTATCATTTACATGATATTCTTTCCACAGAACATTTCAGCCAAACTAATCTTCGCATTGCTATTAACTTAGCTAATCGCTTCGCATCATTAGTAATTGCCAATTCTGAAGCTAGTAAAACAGCCTTTATGCAAGCAGGAGGGCGGCGAGACATTATCGAAGTTGTCTATAACGGCTTTGATCCAAAAAATTATCAAACTGATGAATTTGACATTAATCTATTGCGGCAAAAGTTAGAATTACAAGGGAAATTTGTAGTTGGACACTTTAGCCGTCTTGCACCTTGGAAAGGACAGCATATTTTAATTGATGCCCTTGCAAAATGTCCGCAAGAAGTAACGGCAATTTTAGTAGGTGATGCCCTGTTTGGCGAACAAGATTATGTCAAACAATTACATCAACAAGTTGCTGAACTGGGGCTAGAAAACCGCGTCAAATTTTTAGGATTTCGTTCAGATATTCCCCAGTTAATGGCAACTTGTGACTTGGTAGCACACACTTCTACTGCTCCAGAACCATTTGGTAGAGTGATTGTAGAAGCAATGCTATGTGGAAAACCGATAGTTGCAGCAAAAGCAGGGGGTGTAATGGAATTAGTAGAACATGGATTTAATGGTTTTCTCGTGACACCAGGAGAACCCCAGGAACTTGCACAAGCTATTACCACCTGTCTTCAAGAGACGGAAATAACTGCAACTATAGCCGATAATGCCAGAACTACTGCTAGTCGGCGTTTTGATGTTGCAATTATCAATCAGCAAATTGCACAACTATTATCTCAGATCATGTCCGCTTAAATAATTGTCATTGCGTACCGCCCTTGGCGTTCCCGCAGGGTACAAAGTGAAGCAATCCCAAAAGCCTTGCGATTGCTTTGTTCCACTTCGTTGCACTCGCAATGACATTATCACAAGTAATTTGCCGGACATGATATTACGCAAAATTACATTTTTTGTAGGGGCAATTTATGAATTGCTTCTACAACCGATTTGGTTTATTAACCATCAAAAGGTGATTAATAAAAACCTTTAAACAATTTGTAGTTATGTTTTGTAAAAGGGATTCAAAATCAGTGAGTTATTAAGCGATCGCTAATCTTGCTTTCAACTAGATATTTCAAGCGATCGCCTGTATTATTAAGCCACTTCTCGCAGTTGCGGTTGTGACTGCACACTCACTTCTGGAAATGAAAGCGAGAGTTGTTCTGCTTGAGGAACTGCGGCTTGCTGCAAAACTTGAACTTCGATATTCACGCTAACCAAATAACTGCCTGTATCAGCACCAACCGCTTCAGCAATTAGTCTAGCAATGTCTGGCCGTTTGGCAGTCAACGGATCGCGTAAAATACACCGATCCCATTCATGCTTGGCAGTGGGATTGAGGTTGAGAATGTAATGCTTCATCATCGAACTAACCCTTAAATCCATCTTATGAAAGGTTTTCACGCAGCCGTTAGGCATTTCATCAGGCTTTGTGGGCGTTATCTATAGTATAGTATATTTGTACTATAATAGGCAATATTTGAAGGGGCACATATAGCACAATACGCTTGGGTTGAGGGACGAAACCCAACATTATCAAGGCTTTGTTGAGTTTCACTTTGTACCCCCACGGGAATCTTGCTACAACCCAAGGGTATTGAGTTAAGAGCGATCGCTAAACCATAATCAAATCGTCTCTAGTACAGTTCATATTTCATTAACTGACAAGGTATAGTTCCGTTGTACACCGCCATCCGTTTGGATGATTTCAGCCCAATCGATTGAGACAGTTCCTTATTCCCACTCAGCACAAATGCAGTCCAGCCTTTGAAGCGTTGTTTCAACACATCGCCCAAAAGTTTGTAAAATGCTCCCAAATCGCTATCTTGTCCCAGCCGTTCGCCATAAGGTGGATTGCACAATAAAATTCCACTATCTGCGGGGGCGACAACATCAGCGAGTTCCATTTGCGAAAACCAGACATGGTTATCAACACCGCAATTTTGAGCATTGTTAATCGCCTGCTCAATTACATTTTCATCGCGATCGCTTCCCCAAATAGGTGCAGGAAGGGTATCAAGTTGACTATCCTTAGCTTCTTGGAGCAGTTTTTCTAAAAGGGGCAGGTCAAAATCGAGCCAAGTTTCAAATCCAAAGGACTCCCGAAACAGCCCTGGCGCGATATTAAGTGCCTTTAAACTAGCTTCCAAAGGTAAAGTTCCAGATCCACATAAAGGATCGTAGAACATCTGTTCTGGCTGCCAACCCGAAAGTTGAATAAGCGCAGCAGCTAGAGATTCCTTGAGAGGGGCTGCTCCAACCGCAGGACGATAGCCTCGGCGGTGTAGACTATTTCCAGAACTGTCGAGTTTAACGGTACAGAAATCGCGTTCGATATGAACATTGACCCGCACATCTGGTTCATGAAGCTCTACATTTGAACGCTCACCGAGATTTTCTTTCTGCTGATCAACGATCGCATTTTTGACTTGGAGAGATGTGAAGTGGCTGTGGTTGAGCTGTTTGTTTTTGCCTGTGACATTCACCGCCAAGGTCATGTCTGGCGTTAAATAGTTTTCCCAATCGATGGTTTGGATACCGCGATAGAGATCCTCCGCATCTTGACAAGGAAACTCATGGATATTTACCAAGATTCGGAACGGCAGCCTAGCCCAGAGGTTGACGCGATAAAGTAGGGTGCGATCGCCCTCAAAGGCGACACCGCAAAACCCTGGCTCTACAGAATAGGCTCCCAATTGCTCTAACTCTTGAGCCGCAAGGGTTTCTAATCCACGAGCAACCGTTGCAAAATAATTCATAATTCGTAATTCGTAATTCGTAATTAATGGCTACTAGTAGCTCAATTTCTCTTAGTCCACGGAGGTGGACTTTGCTTGTGTAGTAGCGACTTCTAGTCGCCTAATACTTTTTGAACTAAAGATTAATCTAAAAATTTTTAAAATCAATCATTGTCTGACGATAAGTATCTGGCAAACCTGTATCAAAACATTTACCTTTAACAATATATCCTGTCATTCCCTCTTCCTGACACAATCTATCAAGAGAAGATGTTAACTGAAATTCGCCTCGTTCTCGGAAATTTTGGTTGATACGTTCTGCTAAAAAGTCAAAAATTTTCGGCGTTAGTAAGTACAAACCAAATATACATAAAAACTCGTTTTCTGCCATTCCCTCTACACGCAAATGTTGTTGTGCATACTCGATGGTAGGTTTTTCATAGAGTTGTGTAACTTCTAAAATCGAGTTTAACTCTTGCCAAACTCCTGTTACACACCCGGCTGTATGAAGAATTTCTGCTGGCTTTGTAGTTAAGCTAACAACACTTTGATTAACTTGTTTATAAACATCTAAAAGTTGACTAGCACAAGATTTTTCAATATCAGATGCATAAACATGATCGCCCAACATTAGCAAAAACGGTTCATCTTGTACCCAATCTTTGGCACAAAATACTGCATGACCATAACCTAATTGCTCCTCTTGCAATAAGATAGTAACTTTGCTGCCTAAATCTTCGAGATATCGGCTATATTCTTTATTTTGTAGTGAAAGTTTATCAAAAAGTTCTTTTTTAGGTGGACTTTTCAATAAATCTACAAATACTTCTTGATCATCTGGTTGTACCACAATCCCGACTTCTGTAATTCCAGAACTAATTGCTTCTTCAATAATTGCAATAATCACAGGTTTTGCCCGACCATCTCGGTCGATAATCGGGAAAAGTTCTTTTTTCACAACCTTAGTCGCTGGAAACAAGCGAGTCCCAAAACCAGCTACCGGAATCACAGCTTTTCTAACTTGATTTTTCTGCATAAATGTCCCCTCCTCTTTCTGCGGACTCTGCGGTTCGTCACCCCAACTTTTCAAATAACTCCGCCAACACCACATTAGAAAACAAAAACCCTTGGGGATCAATCAAACGCAACCTTCCCTCTGTAACTTCCACCCAACCTTTCTCAAAATACTCTTGTAAACACCAGCAAATCTCCTCCACTTTCTCTTCGCCAAATCCTTCCGCCAACGCCGCCAAACTCACACCCTCCGCCAAACGCAACCCCAACATTAACGTTTCTAACAATACTTCTTTTGAGGGGGTCACATCACAATCAATTACACCGCCAGCTTCCACCCACTGGTAATACTCCCTAGTCTTGCGCGGACGAGTGAAGCGCTTTCCCTCAACATAACTCGCCGCACCCATACCAAAGCCATAGTAAGGGCGGTTTTCCCAGTAAACTCGATTATGCCGACACTGATGACCAGGTTGAGCATAATTGGAAATTTCATAATGCTCATAACCTGCACCAGTCAAAACTTGCTGCCCCATCTGGTACATTTGGACTGTAGCTTCATCCGTAGGCAAAGGAGTATCGCCAGGTTTGTAGTAACGCCCAAAGGCTGTACCTGGTTCGATGGTAAGATCATAGATAGAAATGTGAGTGGGTACAAGCGCCACTGCTTTTTCTAAGGAATCTTGCCATTGATCCAAAGACTGATGCGGCAACCCAGAAATTAGGTCTAAGCTGAATTCGGGAATCTCGACTTGGTGGATTAACTCCACAGCTGCAAAAATATCTTCAACTGAGTGCGATCGCCCCGCCCTCTGCAATAATTCTGATTGAAAGGCTTGTACACCCAAACTTACCCGGTTCACGCCGACATTGCGATAGCCTGCTATATGGGCTAAATCAAAGGTGGCTGGGTCAATTTCCATCGAAATTTCTGCCCCAGACGCAATACCAAAATGCTTCTCTAGCTTTGTTATTATTCGTTGTAACTGCTCTATTGATAGCAACGAAGGAGTACCACCACCAAAGAAAATTGTCTTCAGAGGTTGGTCAAATGCTGGGGTAATGGCAATTTCTTGACATAGCACTTCAACATATTGGGAGATAGTACCAGATGTTTCGCCCCGCAAGCGATCGCCCACAACAGACACCGGAAAATCACAATAAAAGCACCGCCGTCTGCAAAAGGGAATATGTACATAAGCAGAATTCGCAATTCCAGAAATACTAAATTTTTGACTCATTTTGAGAAAGAATGAAGTTAAGCCAACTGCGAATTAGAGACAATGAAAATGAGATAAGAATTCAGTCCTTCTGTAATCAGGAGCCAAAATAACTCTAAAATCAAGCGTAAAATCACTTCTAGATTTTATTAAAATTATCAAGTTTGGCTATCAAAGTCTTCTTAATTCTGACTTCTGGATTCTGGATTCTGGATTCTGAATTCTTACAAAATAAGTAGTTTCTTTACAAGTTTTTGTCGTTTTACAACGAAACAATGAAAAATATGAAGATAAAAGCCTTTGGTTATAATAATTGCAGATATTGTCCTACTAAACCCTTAGTGTAAGTCAATATTGATGAGTTTATCTTACCGATGAAATAAAAAATACTTAACTTTATCGGTTAACACAGTCGCAGGAAAACAAGACAACCATGCTTGACGCCATTATTATTTTCTCATTTATCTTGGCAGCGTCGGGAATAGGGTTCTACAGCATTGAACTACTACCCAATGGCACTCTCGATCAGGTAACAAATCTTGAAGCTTTACGCTTAGTTGTTGCCGTCTTTGCCGCTATTATTGGTGGTGCGATCGGGTTGAGTTTCCAGACGACATATCGTCGCCTAGAATCACAAATCAAAGAAATGCCTCTGGAAGTAATCTTAACTCGTGCGATCGGCTTAGTAATTGGGCTATTGCTCGCTAACCTGATGCTAGCCCCGCTATTTTTGCTACCCATCCCGGCAGATTTTGGATTTATTAAGCCACTGGTGGCAGTTGTTGGTAGTATTATCCTCTCCGTCACTGGCATGAATTTGGCAGACACTCACGGGCGAGGCTTATTGCGGTTCATTAATCCCAACACCGTTGAATCGATGGTAGTGGAAGGAACGCTAAAACCAGCCAATACCAAAGTTTTAGACACTAGCTGCATTATTGATGGTCGCATTGAAGCCTTACTAGAAACGGGGTTTTTGGAAGGGCAAATTCTCGTACCGCAGTTTGTCTTGCAAGAACTTCAACAAGTAGCGGATGCTAGTAAAGATCAAAAGCGGGTGCGGGGAAGGCGAGGACTAGAAATTCTCAACCGCATTAAAGAACAATATCCCGATCGCATCGTGATTAATACAATTGACTACGAAGATATTCCCACAGTTGATGCCAAGTTAGTACGTTTCGCCCAAGAAATTAGCGGTACATTGCTAACCAACGACTACAACTTGTCTAAAGTCGCCAGTGTGCAGAAAGTCCCTGTTTTAAATGTAAATGATTTAGTGAACGCCGTCCGTCCCAGTTATTTACCTGGCGACAACCTGGATTTAAAAATCCTCAAGGAAGGCAAAGAACCCAGTCAAGGTATTGGCTACCTAGACGACGGCACAATGGTAGTCGTTGAAGAAGGCAGCAGTTATGTGGGTGGTGAATTGCGAGTAGTAGTCACTAGTGCTTTGCAAACCACCGCAGGAAGAATGATTTTTGCCAAACCCCAAGCTTCCGCATTGGCGTGAGGGAAATGTCCGGTGCAATTAAATATAAATTGTGCAATCGGTGCAGTCAACCTGCACCGATTATTTATTTGGAATCACCAGACTCAGCTACCTGCAAATACTGTAACTGCTCAATTGATAACCCTGTCAACCTTGCTATCTGTTCTAATGGCATCCCAGTATTAAAAAGATTGCTTGCCACTTCAAGTAAAGCCTCAGCTTTCCCTTCGGCTTTCCCTTCTTGTAAAATGTCTTGATAAATCACTGACTCGCGCATAATATCTGACCTCAAAACTCGTCTAATAACCTCTTTATCTAATACTAAACCAGCTAAAGAGGTAGAAGTCTCTGTACTGATAACGCTAAACTTGTGGAATTAACGGATGTAGAAACTGGCGATTCTTTTGGTAGAAGTATTTACTGTCCACCAAAGAACGAGATAAATTCTATGCCGTAAATTTGACGCATAAATGGAGGAAGACTATAAAAAATATATTTAAAAGCGATCGCCTTTATAAGAGTTATGAATATAAAAATTTGGGCAGCAATAAATCGTAATTACGCGCTTCATTATCTATAGTGATGGCAAGTTCGTCCGTCAGCACTAAGTTTAATGCTCATAAATCTCTAATGGCAAATTATCTGGATCTTGAAAAAAAGTAAATTTTTTATTTGTAATTTCATCAACTCTGATATTTTCTACCTCCACTCCTTTCGATTTTAAATAAATAACAGTTTGCTCAACATCATCAACTTTAAAAGCAAGATGCCTTAAACCACAAGCCTCTGGTTTACTAGATCGTTCTGGAGGATTTGGGAAAGAGAATAGTTCGATTTGAGTATTTTCTGCAACTTTTAAATCTAACTTATAAGAATTTCTTTCAGCGCGAAAAGTCTCTTGAATAATTGAAAAGCCTAAAACTTCTACATAAAATTTTTTGGCTAAGGGTGTTTGTGGCACAAAATCAGATTCGGCGGGTGTTGTTTCTGGCTCAGATTTAAGTAGTTCAACAAACTCCAAAACTTTTTGTTGCTTTTGGGGTGTGAGTTCTCGCCAGTGTTCAAGTAGTTTAACTTCATTACCCATAAATACAACGCTCGTGAATGATTTTTCTATTTTAGTGGCAGAAGCCTTATTTCCTGTTCCTTGCTATAAAATTTTGCTTGGAGTACAATCGTTTCTCATTAACTTGGCATGAAGCAATATATATTGAGGATGATTTTAATCAGGAGCTAGGGTTACTTCCATGAAATTAGATCGCATTACCAGCAATCCCAATCGCATGAATGGACAGCCATCTATTCGTAATCTTCGGCTTACCGTTCGTCGAGTGATTGAGTTATTAGTTACCTACCCTAATCGTGAAGAATTGCTTCAGGAGTTTCCCGAATTAGAAGATGAAGATATTCAGCAAGCCTTAATTTTTGCATCGTCCTACTTGAGCGATCGCTATTCCTGTGAGTCGTGATTTTTAGGCGATCGCTCTTTTGCTCTTATATATATCGTATATTAGGTATTGGAGCCTAGATCAAATGTCTAGACTTTTAAACTTCATGTAATTACTACAAGAATTTAACCGTGATTACAAATGCTAGTAGCCTTACCCTTGGCGCTCTCCGTCAAACTTTTGGCTTGAGACTAGACTCTAGCGATCGCTTTTTTGATGAATGGTTAAATAATGCGCCGACTCTAACCGAAGCGGAACTACAAGGACTAGATCGCCTCACTCGAAACTATACCTATCTCAGTCAAGAAGAACCACCTCTCGAAGAAATTGTTAAGCTTGTAGTTATATCACCATTGCTAGATTTAGCAGGTTTCTATCAGTTTCCTTTTTTGGTAAAAGCAGAAGTAAGTACCAATATCGAAGTTGCAGACGAAGCTAATGCTATTGCAGTTCAAGGCAGGATTGATATTTTGGTGATTCAAGATAGTTTTTGGATTTTGGTAATCGAGTCAAAGCCTGCAAGACTAGACGTTACGGCGGGAATTCCCCAAGCACTTACTTATTTGTTGAGCGCTCCCAACTTACAGTCAAGTTGCTATGGAATGGTTACAAACGGAAGAGAAGTATTGTTTTTGAAATGCGATAGCTTCGCTCGCCTCAGGCATCGCCACCAAAATGTCCCTCAATATACTCGATCGCATACTTATCGGTTACTTGAAAATACATCAGAACGTATCCAAGTTTTGCAGGGACTTAAACAAATTGGGGCTTATATTGGCGATTTGAGGAGTTAGGCGATCGCTATTTCTGTGAGTCGTAATTTTTAGGCGATCGCTTAATAATTATTGGTCTTTGCGATCGCTATTACTGTGAGTCGTGATTTTTGGGGCGATAGCTTCTTAACGCTTAACCCCAAAAGCGATCGCTCACAACTACCCTAATTTTAGGAACTGAATGATAGTATAAAGATTGCCTAAAATTATGCCTTAACATTTGCCGATATGCCTCTAAGTTGGAATGAAATTAAGCAAAGGGCGATCTCCTTTTCTAAAGAATGGGAAACTGAAACTTCAGAAAAGTCAGAGTCACAATCCTTCTGGAATGATTTTTTTAATGTGTTTGGCATTTCACGGCGGCGGGTAGGAAGTTTTGAGTTACCAATTAAAAAGGCAGATAATAAACAAGGCTTTATCGATCTTTTGTGGAAAGGGACGATTTTGGTGGAGCATAAGTCTAGGGGTAAGGACTTAGATAAAGCTACACAACAGGCAAAAGATTATTTTCCAAATTTAAAGGAGCATGAATTACCAAAATATATTTTGGTTTCGGATTTCCAAAAATTCAGGCTTTATGATTTAGATACGAACGAAACTACAGAGTTTGAGCTACAGAATTTTGTAAATCATGTGCATCTATTCGGCTTTATGGCGGGATATGAAAAACGGGTTTATAAGGATGAAGATCCTGTCAATATTGCGGCGGCGGAATTGATGGGGGATCTGCATGATCGCCTCAAAGAAATTGGTTACATAGGGCATGATCTAGAAGTATATCTAGTGCGGCTATTGTTCTGTATGTTTGCCGATGATACGGGCATTTTTAATAAGGGAATTTTTTGGGAATATATTGATTTGCATACCAAGGAAGATGGCAGTGATTTGGCGATGCACATTGCTTGGATTTTCCATATTTTAAATACTCCAAATGAGAAGCGGTTAAAAAATTTAGATGAGAATTTAGCGCAGTTTCCCTATGTGAATGGGAAGTTATTTGAGGAACCTTTACAACCTGCGGCTTTTGATAAACCGATGCGCGAGATGTTGTTAAAGGCTTGTGCGTTTGATTGGGGCAAAATTTCCCCTGCGATTTTTGGGTCGATGTTTCAGGCGGTAATGAATCAGACAGAACGGCGCAATTTAGGGGCGCATTACACTTCTGAAAAGAATATTCAAAAGTTGATTAAACCGCTTTTTTTGGATGATCTTTATACTGAATTTGAGAAGGCAAAGGGTAGTAAGGGCAAACTAGAAACATTACATAAAAAGATTGCCAATTTATATTTCCTTGATCCTGCTTGTGGTTGTGGTAATTTCTTGATTATTACTTATCGGGAGTTACGAGATTTAGAGATTCTGATTTTGTTGGAATTGAATAAGAGTGGGCAGTTAGTGACGGATATTAGCTCAATTATTCAAGTCGATGTAGATAAGTTTGCGGGGATTGAATATGATGAGTTTGCGGTGCGGGTGGCTGAGGTGGCGATGTGGTTAATCGATCATCAGATGAATGTGAAGGTGAGTAATGAGTTTGGGCAGTATTTTGTGCGGTTGCCATTGAAGAAATCCGCGAAGATTGTGCATGGTAATTCGTTGCGGATTGATTGGGAGTCTGTTGTTGCAAAAGAGAAGTTAAATTTTATTTTGGGTAATCCTCCATTTGTCGGAAAAGCCTTTCAAGATACTCAACAAAAAGCAGATATGCAAGAAATATTTGCAGGTGTGAAAGGTGCAGGAGTTTTAGATTATGTTGCGGCTTGGTATGTCAAGGCGGCTCAATTTATCCAAGATACAAATATTCATATTGCTTTTGTTAGCACCAGTTCAATTTCTCAAGGTGAGCAAGTCGGGATTCTTTGGCAAGAACTTTATAGCAGATGTAAAATTAAAATTCATTTTGCCCATCGTACCTTTAGTTGGAGTAATGAGGCTAAAGCTAATGCTGCTGTGCATTGTGTGATTATTGGCTTTGGTTTGTATAATATTGAAAATAAAAGGATTTTCGATTACATAGACATTAAAGGTGAACCGTCAGAAAAGAAAGTTAAAAATATAAATCCTTATTTAGTGGAAGGTAGCGATCTAGTAATTTTAAGCCGTAAAACTCCTATCTCAAATGTCCCCAACATTAATTTTGGTAGTATGCCTAATGATGGTGGTCATTTGATCCTGACTGAATCCGAAAAAGAAGAGTTTTTGAAAAATGAACCAGAAGCCGAAAAATGGATTAGACCATACACGGGAGCGCAAGAATTTATTAATGGATATTCACGTTACTGTTTTTGGCTCGTTGATATTCAACCTCAAGACCTAAAACGATTTAAGGGTATTACCCAAAGGATTGAAGAAGTTAAAAGAATGCGTAGTCAAAGTAATCGAGAAACAACTCGAAAACTAGCAGCTTTTCCAACACTTTTTGGAGAGAATAGACAACCAGAAACAAGTTACCTCCTTTTACCTCGCGTTTCCTCTGAACGAAGAAAGTATATTCCGATAGGCTTTATTGATAAAAATGTTATTGGTAATGATCAAGTTTCTATAATTCCTCATGCAACTCTATATCTATTTGGTGTTCTCACATCTGAAATGCACATGACTTGGGTTAAGTATGTCTGTGGAAGATTAAAAAGTGATTTTCGCTATTCCAATACAATCGTTTACAACAACTATCCATTCCCTGAAACCGCAAACGACAAACAAAAGCAAAAAGTCGAAACCGCCGCACAAAAAGTATTAGACACAAGGGCAAAATATCCTGATAGTAGCCTCGCCGATCTTTACGATCCTCTGACCATGCCGCCCGACTTGGTAAAGGCACATCAAGCCCTAGATAAAGCGGTAGACCTTTGCTATCGTCCCCAACCCTTCGTTAGCGAACTAAATCGCATTGAGTATTTATTTAGTAAAAATGAAGCCCTAAGTGCGCCACTGTTCAAAGTCGAGAAGAAAAAGCGAAGCCAGAAAAAAGAGAGTTAATAAATTAGATGATGTGGCGATCGCTATTAACGTGAGTTGTGATTTCTAGGCTATTGCTTCAATTATCTATCTGCTAAAGGCTTTGCGGTATGCGATCGCTATTTCTGTGAGTCGTAATTTTTAGGCGATCGCTTCAATTATGTAACTGCTAGAGGTTTTGCTAATAACTTAAGAACAAGGAAATAGGCGATCGCGTAACATAGAATTATAACTGACTTCAAAACAGCAAATTATATGCTAGGAGCAAATATAAGCGACAACCAAGAGCTTTCTCAGCTAATCCAACAAGCCAACTCTAAGCGAGAAGCGATCGCCTTAGTCCAAGAAGGGCAACCAAAAGCAGTGCTGTTAAGTTTAGAAATGTTTCAACATTTGATAGGGATTAGCGATCGCCGAGAACAGCTATCAAACGAAGCATTTGCAACTATGTCGCATCAACTTTTTACCAAATATGGCTATGACTCGACCGACAAAATTATGGAACTTATTCAGGATGTAAAACAAGAAATATCAACAGAAAGAGAGCAAAGGCTAAATGACGGTGAAATCAAAGTTTAGTTTGCCCAAATCAATATTTCTCGATACAAATATCTACATTCTGGGAGCGCTTGATTTAGCCAGCGATGAAAGCAAAATTTTATCCTTGCTAGTAAGTGATGAAAATAGCGATGAGCAAACTAGAGTTATCTTCTCTCAAGAACTTATCGATCAAATCTTACGAGTTGGTAAACGCTTGCAAAACAAAGACTGGTCAAGTGGTCTGTTAACAAGACTTTGGCAGCAATTGAAAGTAGATTTCATATTTGTAGAAGACCAAGATATTCAAGCGATCGCTGATGCTGGCATAATTCCCCGTGAAGATGCAGGTGTTTACCTGACTGCCAAGCAAGGAAAAGCAAAATGTTTTGTATCCAGAAATTACAAACTAATTCGCGCACTTGTCGAGCAAACTGAAGAATTTGAATGTTTCACTCCAAGCGAGTTCTTACAAAAATATGCCCCATAAGCTAGATAAACTGATTTGTTTGAGCGATCGCATCAATATCCATCTCCTAAAGGCGATCGCTATTATTGTGAGTCGTAATTTTTAGGCGATCGCTTCAATTATGTAACTGCTAGAGGTTTTGCTGATAACTTAAAAACAAGGAAATAGGCGATCGCGTAACATAGAATTATAACTGACTTCAAAACAGCAAATTATATGCTAGAAGCAAATATACGCGACAACCAAGAGCTTTCTCAGCTAATCCAACAAGCCAACTCTAAGAGGTTGTTTGAAAAGTGTCAGCTTGAGCCTTAAATGCAACTCAGAGAAGCGATCGCAAGTTCCACAACCCTCATTCTCTCGTTCAATTTCTCGATAGCTAGAGTAGTCAAACATACGTTGGATGACTTTTCAAACATCCTCTAAGCGAGAAGCGATCGCCTTAGTCCAAGAAGGGCAGCCAAAAGCAGTGCTGTTAAGTTTCATCAGAGGTTTGACTTACTAAATTGGCTTGTTTATTTAAGTAATTCACGCATTTATTTTGGTGTATCGTTTATTTGTAGTTAATTAATTCTGCTTAATTTTTGCATCGTCCTACTTGTGCGAATTCAAAAAAGTTACTATTCCTGTAAAACAGTCTTTGATACAATCCTAGTTTTCTTCAGGTCAGCTTCAGAAAGTTCTTCTCCAGCTTGCAGGCGAGTGGCGGAAGTTTGCAACACTGTCGCTGCACCTTTATCTCCAATTTGTAAAGCGGTTTTAGCTGCTGTTTGTAGCATCGTGGCTGCACCAGTGCGATCGCCTTGTAGCAATTTCGCCTCGGCTAATTGGGTTTGACGATACTTCGCTAATGCTAAAATTGACTGCTGCACCTGCGGATTAGAATCTGGTTGATACGCCCGCACCACATCTGCATACACAGGCATCAAGGGCGAAAGTAAACCTTGTTCGTTAACCAACGGGTCATCGTAACGAATTTGTAGATGAGCGATCGCTTGTTTACCCTCTGGCAATTGTCCCAGATAAATATTTGCCAAAACTACCCGTTCTACATCCTGCATCAAATCTCCCAAACGTACAGCAAAGCCACCATCAGCTTCTCGTTCCACTGGTAACTCGATTGTGTCTGGGGCAACTTGAGCAATGGGTTTCAATTCTGCTAATCGGACATTAGGCACTAGAGATAACAGCAAGTAGGCATTAGTTAGCCCAATAGATTGAATCCGTCCAAACAGTCGGCTAAATTGCTCCACAGCTTGTTCAGGGCGTTCAATATGCGCTAGAGTCCCACCACCGACATCGGCAATTTTTTCTAGCAAATCCTGATTCCAGCTATTGCCAAACCCGAAGGTGTTGATAGTTAGGTTCAGTTTGGCAGCTTTTTGCGCGAGTTGAAGACAGCGCTTATTGTCATCTCGCCCAATATCCCACTTCCAAATTCGCAAACCGCTTTCACCATGCCCATCCGTCAGCAGAAACGCCTGGGAAACAGCGCCTCTTGTACCCTTCATCAGTTCTGTAATTCCCAGTTCCAAACCCTCGGCGATCGCAGTGCCGCCGCTAGCAGTCAGCTTGCTTTTAATTTGAGATTTGATGCTTTCGGGGTCTTCGATCGCTTGGTTAGGGATAATGACTTCCGCAGTACCGGAAAAAGCCACAACTGAGATGCGATCGCCTACTTTCAACCGATCTATTAATCCTTCCACTGCCTGAATTACCGTTTTAATCGGTTGTCCATGCATGGAACCACTTCTATCCAGAATCAAGCAGAGGTTAAGGGGCAGATTTTGGTCAAACTCACCAGCGATAGCCGAAATAGTTATTGCTAGTTGACGTTGGCTACTTGTTTGAGCCATATCAACATTATTGTCATTTAACGCCGAGAGCAATTTAACTTTCATCTAAACCTGAGTTTACTGGGGAGGGGTATCTTGCAAAACTGTTTTGGAGACAATCCGGGTTTTCTTGCGATCGCTTTCAGATAAATCTCCACCAGATTGTAGCTGGGTGGCAGAAGTTTGCAACACCGTCGCAGCCCCAGTATCTCCCATTTGCAGAGCAGTTTTAGCAGCCGTTTGTAACATTGTTGCTGCACCACTGCGATCGCCCTGTTGCAATTTCGTCTCGGCTAGCTGGGTTTGGCGATACTTAGCTAATGCCAAAATAGACTGTTGCACCTGGGGATTCGGATCTGCTTGGTAGTTTTTCACTACATGGGCATAAACTGGGATATTTGGTGTAACTAAACCTACCTTGTTAGCGGCTGGATCGTCGTAGCGGACTTGCACATTAGCGATCGCTTGTTCACCTGCTGGCAATTGTCCCAAATAAATATTAGCTAAGATTATCCGTTCTGCATCTTTCATTAAATCTCCCAACCGCACAGCGAAACGTCCATCAGCTTCTTGTTGCAGTGGTAACTCAATTGTGTCTGGGGAAACTTGGGCAATAGGTTTAAGTTCTGCTAACCGGACATGGGGCATTAGGGACAATAACAGATAAGCATTAGTCAATCCCACTGTTTGAATCCGGCTAAACAGGCGATTAAACTCTTCGGCTGCCTGTTCGGGTTTTTGAATATAAGATAAAGTCCCTAAACCAGCATCAGCAATTTTTTCTAAAACATCTTGGTTCCAGTTGTCACCAAATCCCAAAGTGTTTAAAGTCAAATTATAGCTAGCAGCTAATTGGGCGAATTTCAAACAGCGATTATTATCACCATGTTCATTTTCCCCATCGGTTAATAAGAAGGCTTGGGAAACAGTATCTTTCTTTCCCTTCGCCAACTCCTCAATCCCCAAACGCAGCCCTTCATCAATCGCAGTCCCACCATCGGCTGCTAGGCGGTTAATTTGATTTTTGATTTTTTCTGGATCTTCGACACTTTGACTAGGTATTAAGACTTTGGCACGATGATCGAAAACTACAACACTGAGGCGATCGCTAGGATTAAGTCTATCTACCAGACGATTCGCTGCTTTTTTGACCGTTTCTAGCGATCGCCCGTTCATAGAACCACTATGATCGAGAATTAAACATAAATTCAGGGGCACATGGCGATCTTGAGTCTCTGCGATCGCCGAAATCGAAATTCCCAACTGACGTTGACTATTCGGTTGATTCGCGTCCAAATTACCATCATTCAAGGCAGGCTGCAAGCTAACCTTCATAACTTAAAGTCCTTATTCAGGATTACATATTAATAAATAACTTCAAAGCACCACTTTAGCTCTACGGAAAACCTATCCAACACAAATACATGAATATAATCAGAATATCTTAGAAGCCAACCATTGGCAGATGCAAAGCCACCTGAAGCATTAGGGAGAAATCCGCACCTTGAGGGAAGCCTGCATCGCGCTAGGATGTATTACAGTTAACGGCATAGTTTCAGGCGATCAGTTGCTATGGACATTTCCCCAATCAAAGCTGTTCAAGCCCCATATTACGGCGATAGCTCTTACCGGACACCACCGCCAGATTTGCCTTCCCTCTTATTGAAGGAGCGAATTGTCTATATTGGGATGCCACTGGTGCCTGCTGTCACGGAATTAATTGTGGCCGAGTTGCTGTTTTTGCAGTCCGACGACCCCGAAAAGCCCATTAAAATCTATATCAATTCCACCGGCACTTCCGGTTACAGTGGCGAACCCATTGGCTTTGAAACCGAAGCCTTCGCCATCTACGACACCATGAAATATATCAAACCTCCTATCCATACCATCTGCGTCGGTTCCGCGATGGGTATGTCAGCCATGCTTCTCAGTGCTGGGACAAAAGGTTGCCGCGCTAGTTTGCCTCACTCTTCGATTATCCTGCATCAGCCTAAGAGCTACGCCCAAGGTCAAGCAACGGATATTCAAATTCGGGCAAGGGAAGTTTTGGTAAATAAAGGCGCGTTAGTTGATATCTTAAATCAGACTACTGGCCAGCCCCGCGAAAAAATTACTAAAGACATGGATCGGCTGTTATATCTAACACCTTATGAAGCGAAGGAATACGGGCTAATTGACCGAGTTTTTGAGAAAGAAGAACTCGCAAATCCCCCACTTCCAGCCAGTGTCCTTTAGTGAGTGCTGAGTACTGAGTGCTGAGTGCTGAGTAGAGACGCGATTAATCGCGTCTGTACAGGAGTTATGAGTTATTCCTAACTCTCCTACCATCCGCAAATTATTAAAAACGGAGTAAATTATGCCTATAGGCGTTCCTAAAGTTCCTTACCGGATGCCCGGAGGACAATATACAGATTGGATTAGCATCTACGATCGCCTTTACCGGGAACGAATTATATTCTTGGGGCGTGATATTGATGATGAAATTGCCAATCAAATAATTGCTGTAATGCTGTATCTGGACTCTGACGATCCAGGTAAAGATATTTATTTATACATCAATTCTCCCGGTGGGATGGTTACATCTGGCATGGCGATTTTTGACACCATGCAACATATCAAATCAGATGTGGTAACTATTTGCGTGGGTTTAGCTGCTTCAATGGGGTCTTTCCTGTTGGCTGCTGGCACTAAGGGTAAACGGCTTGCATTACCTCACTCACGGATTATGATTCACCAACCTTCAGGTGGAACCCGTGGACAAGCAACCGATATCGAAATTGAAGCTAGAGAGATTCTGCGGATTCGTCACCAGCTTAATGGCATTTATGCCGATAAAACCGGTCAGACCATAGCAAAAATTGAAAAAGATATGGATCGCGACTTTTTCATGTCTGCTGAAGAGGCTAAAGAATACGGTTTGATTGACCGTGTGATTGAAGAAAGAACCTCTATAGTAGCAGGCGAGTAAGGGAGCAGGGAGCAGGGAGCAGGGGAGGAAGAACTATTGCCCAATTCCCCGTTCCCAATTCCCAATTCCCCATTCCCAAACAAACTGTCAAAATTGAACTTTAAAATAGAACATTAGCCTTTATCATTAATAATCCAGGCTTGAAGCTGATAATGACAGATAATAGCCAATAGCTAAATATTCGATAGCTCATAGCTCAAGATGGATCTTGGAGATTGCTACCGTTTGCTAGGTTTAAGATCGGGAGCTTCTTTTGCTGATATCAAAGCGTCTTACCGACGGCTGGCGCAGCAATATCATCCCGATATCAACCCAGATGACAAAAAAGCCAAAGATAAGTTTATTGCCTTAACAGAGGCTTACAAACTCCTGCTGACGGTAGTACTGCCAGAGGAAACTGCTGCACATTCAAGTCAGGTGGCAACTGCGCGTGATGAGACGAAGGCAACGCAGCGACAGAAAACACCAGTCACAACGGTGACAAGCCAAGAACCAGGAAGACCAAAGCCGCCTAATCTGGTGGAAATAGAAGAACGGCTAAAGTGGAAGACTTATGAGCAATTGCAGAGATTTTTGCAAGAAAGACGCTTTCCCCAAGCGATCGCACTAGCGGAAGCTTTAGCAGATCGTTTGTCCACAGATGCAGAAGTCCGGCAATGGCTAGCGATCGCTTATCAAATTTGGGGACGGGCGTTAATTTCTGAAAACCAACTGCTCAAAGCCAGAATTTATCTCAAAAAAGCTTTGAAAACAGACCCCCATAATAAAAGTCTCTGGTACGAAGTGCAGCGCGATTTCCAACGCTTAGAACAAATTTTTTAAATATTTACAAAATTTAAAATCTGCTAAAATCTCGTTTTTAGGTAAGTTGTACCGCATTTAATTTGCATAACTAGGGCGGGCAAGATGCCCACCCCACAAGAGTTATTGGGAGGCGGGAGCCTACTAAAAAGAATTCCCAGTCTCAGACTGGGAACGAATTACGAATTACGAATTACGAATTACCGCAATCCGCGCAACACTGCTCCTAATGTAACGATTCCCTCAACAATCTTCTGTGTTGGCTGGAAGCTAAAAGCTAATCTGATGGCATCATCCCCCTGTCCATTGGTGTAGCAGCGAGTCCCTGGCAGAAAACTAATGCCGTGTTCACTGGCAGCCATGAGGAGTGCTTTAGCGCTGATATCTGGTGGCAATTTACACCAAACAAAAAACCCACCATCGGGACGCAAAGCAACTATATCACTGGGAAACTCTTGAGCGATCGCTTCTAACAGCAAATTGCACTTATGCTTGTAGCAGGCAATTAGCTCTTGAATGTGATTCTCTAGTTTCCCTGTGGCACAGTAACGGGCAACAACATGGCTGACAAACGGCCCCACAGGCCCCTCACTTTTGAACATCGCCAGCCGCTCAATAATCGCTGGATCGCCACAAGCCCATCCCAGCCGGATACCAGGCGCAATAATTTTCGAGAAGGTACTAACATATAATACCCACCCTTCCTGGTCTAGGCTTGCCAAGGGGGGCATAGTTTCGCCTCGAAAGCGCAAATCGCTATAAGCATCGTCTTCCACTATTAAAACGCCATACTCAGCCGCTAACGCTACCAGTTTTTGGCGGCGAAATAATGGCATAGTAGCGCCAGTAGGATTATGGAAGGTGGGGATAGTATAAATAAATCGGGGTCGGATGCCCTGTTTCTTCAAATCGTTCAATGTCACTTCTAGAGCATCCACATCCATGCCCAACTCATCTACAGGAATAGTAATTATGCGTGCGCCAGCGTGGACAAATCTGGCAACTACTCCTAAAAAAGTTGGCCCTTCCACAATTACTACATCACCGGGTTCCACAAACACATCTGGTAGCAAGCCGAGAATCTGACCAGAACCGTAGCCAATGATCAGGCGATCGCGGTCGGCAGCAATTCCCTTAGCCTGTAAGCGGAGGATAATTTGCTCATACAGTTGAGCAGCAGGTGGGCCGTAATTGAGAGCGATCGGAGCCTCTTCTGCTAGCACAACGGCACTGGCAGCAGCCAAGTCAGCGTGAGGAAAGAGAATTGGGTCGGCTAGACCGTAGGCAAAGCTGACAGAGACGATTTTGCTTAACTCTGTACCGTAAGTAGGTGGCGCGAGGTTTTTTGCTCGTTCAGCGAACAAATCAGTAATTTGGTAAGCAGGGGTTGTAGAAACCATAAGTAGTCAAAAATTAGAAGTCAGAATACAGAAAACATAAGTAGGTAATTAGCGAAAAGTCAGATTGGGAGCTTCCTTTGATTTAAACTTTTCACGAAAGCGAAAGTCTAAACTTTCGTTAGTCGCCCAGGATTCATAATGGATTGTCGCTACTGACGGATGTATTCTTTCTTATAACATCATCACAAGTATCGTGAATATTGACTGATAGAACGGAATTACTACAGTGAAATTAATTAACTTCAAGTGGCAGCAGCTAATTGTCGGCTTAGGCGATTAGCGATCGCTGTTCGAGAAGACAACCAAAATATTCAAGACTCCAATAGTCTCGAAGGTAAAAAAAATCGCACTTTGTATGCAATCAAAAATGGAAGACTCAAAGGCATCAGAGTTGTTGCCGATTTACTCACCGAAAGACTCCCCCCATCTAGATGCAATTAACAAAGCTATAGGGGCTTTGTTATCCAATGGCACTTACAAGCAAATTTATCAAAAATGGTTTGCCGCAGAACCCCCACAATTACCACACTCTTGACATTGGGCATTGGGAAGAGGACTTGGGGACAAGGAGAATTTGGGACAAGGGGAAAGACTTGTTTCAATTTCTCACCTTTTGTCCCCCTGCCCCCTGCCCCCCTGCTTCCTATCCCCATTCCCAATTCCCAAAATATTAAATATTTATCTAATATGCGTCACAATTAATACTGCCACCAAAATTCATTGATAAACTACAATCTCTTGTAGGTCTACTTTAGTCAGGGACAGCCAATTGTGGCACCTTGGATCTTAGTGGCTAGAAGCACCTCGGAGCCGGAATTAAAGGAACTTCCACTATGCTGATTTGCCCTCAGTGTAAATTTGAAAACCCCAAAAGCAACAAATTCTGTCAAAGCTGTGGCACATCCCTGACCCACAAAGTTTGTCCTGAATGCAGTGCTGAAGATGTACCTGTCAATGCACTACGTTGTCATAACTGTGGCGCGGAATGTGGAACAGTATTTTGGGCAATTATTGCTAAAAAAACACCTGTCGAAGTTTTGGGAGTAGAGAAAGAGTTAGGAGATATAGGAGTAGCAGGAGATGAGGAAACAATATCCTCTTCATCTCCTTTATCCCCTACTTCCCAGATTGCATTAGGCTCCTATTTAGACTCTCAAGAGCGTTATCAATTGTTAGATCCGCTACCTACCCAAACGGAAAGTAGCACCATTACTGATGTAGGTGTGAGAGTTCTAGACTGCCAGCCGTATCAAATATCATGTATTGAGGCAATGCTAGCAAGTCAGCAATCAGATTTGCTAACGCCATCAATAGAAGCGAATGGAATTCCTTACCTTGCTAAACTTTATATTGCTTTGCAGTCCCAAGGTCAGCGCGAGATACCACTGATTCACGATGCATGGCAACAGGGAGATATGCAGGTAGTAATAATTGAAGACCGCTCAAATTGGCAGCCTTTAGTAGACCTGTGGCAAGAAGAGACAACAAGTTCGTTAAAAATTTTGCACTGGTGTTATCAAATGACCCAACTTTGGGCTTTGTTGGAACCAGTAAATTGTCGTCAAAGCCTTTTAGATTTGGCGAATTTGCGATTGGATGAAGACCAAACGCTGGCGCTGCAAAGATTGTATCTCGAAGATTCGAGTCCTTTGCCCGCTACGGAATTGTCAGAAAATGCCGAAGCCCAAACATCTCCTATTCCAGAGGAGGCGTTAACCATTCAAGCTTTGGGGCGGGTTTGGCAAGCACTATTTAGGCAGTCTCAACGCACTCAATTTGGCTCTGTAGTCCAGATGTTGGGGGATTTAGATGTAGGTAATATTCACACGATCGCACAATTGCGATCGCGTTTAGAAGAAATATCTATTGAACTGGAAGCGCTAGGAACGGCAACTTTGCCCCCAATAAAGGAGAACAATACTACTGTGTCCACTATGCCGCAATCAGACGAAGCAGAAGACATTATTAGCAAAACTGATGATATGCAGACTGTTGTGCTGGCGATGCAGTTAAGTAGTTTGGAAGATGCAGGACGTACAGATGTAGGTCGTCAACGTCATCATAACGAAGACTGCTTTGGTATTGAAACCAAAATTCAGAAGTTGGAGTTCCCTAAAAGTCGAGTTCTGGAAGGGCATGGTTTGTATATTCTCTGTGACGGTATGGGTGGACACGCTGGCGGCGAGATAGCCAGTGAGTTAGCAGTCAACACCCTACGGCAATACTTTCAAGAACGTTGGGTTACTAACCAACTGCCAACAGAAGATAGCATTCGTGAGGCAGTGTATTTAGCTAATGAGGCGATTTACAAGCTAAATCAACAAGATGCCCGTTCTGGAGTAGGGCGGATGGGTACAACTCTGGTAATGCTATTAATTCAAGATACTCAAGCAGCAGTTGCCCATGTGGGAGATAGCCGTCTTTATCGGTTGACGCGCAAGCGGGGGCTAGAACAAGTCACAGTAGATCACGAAGTTGGGCAACGGGAAATTACGCGCGGAGTGGAAGCAAGCATAGCTTACGCCCGCCCGGATGCCTACCAACTCACCCAAGCTTTGGGGCCTCGTAATGAAAATTCAATTAATCCCGATGTCGGCTTTTTCGAGATTAATGAAGATACTCTTCTGCTATTGGCATCGGACGGTCTATCAGATAATGATTTATTGGAAACCCATTGGCAGACTCATTTAGAACCCTTACTTAGTTCGGGCGCTAACTTAGAACAGGGTGTTACAAACTTAATTGATTTGGGAAACCAACATAATGGTCACGACAACATTACTGGTATACTAATTCGGGCAAAAGTACGCCCAAATCTCGAAAGTTAATCAAAAATTCCCTAATCCCTTTACCTTATAGGTTGTATTGTGGTTAGTCTGACTCTGCTAGAACCGCAACAAAAAACGCCTCTCCAGCAGTGGTGCTTTGAGAACTCTTCCATAATTCGGATTGGTCGAGCGGCAGATAATCACGTTGTTTTAACTGATAGTTTAGTTTCACGGCATCATCTGGAACTGAGACACGTCGATTCTGCCGACAATAGTGGTGGTTGGCGGCTGATTAGTCAGGGTACTAATGGGACTTTCCTCAACGGTATCCTTGTGATTCAGAGTCCGTTACCAGATAATTCCCTTTTGCAACTCGCACAGGGAGGCCCAATACTGCACTTCCAAATTCAAGAGGTAACAGTACTAGAAATTAGTGCGCGATCGCAAAAAACGCAAGAAACAGAAGAAAATGCCGTTGCAACTGTCTATTCAGCCGAAGGTAAATACACTTGCACCCACGAAGGTAACTCTCCAAACAATCTGTTTTGCATCCACTGCGGTCAACCTCTCTCTGTACAACAGAAAATTCGCCATTATCAGGTGTTGCGAACTCTCGGACAAGGAGGTATGGGTACTACTTATCTCGCTTGGGATGGAGCTAGTCAGATGGGAAGCACCCCGCGACTGTTGGTGTTAAAGCAAATGAATGCTGATATGGTAAAAATTGCCAAAGCTCAAGAATTATTTGAGCGAGAGGCGTATACTCTCAAATCCCTTAACCATCCGGGAATTCCCAAGTATTACGACTTCTTTGTAGAAGATGGAAAAAAATACTTGGCAATGGAACTAATTCACGGTCAAGATTTAGAGAAACGTGTCTATACTACTGGCCCAGTTACACCAAGCCAAGCGATCGCTTGGATGATCCAAACCTGCGAGATTTTGGAATATCTTCATAGCCAAGAACCTCCACTGATCCACCGCGACATTAAACCCGCCAACCTTATGGTGCGAAGTTCACTAAATCGCATAGTAGTGCTAGATTTTGGCGCAGTTAAGGAAATTGGCACAACGCCTGGTACTCGGATTGGTGCAGAAGGTTATTGCGCTCCTGAACAAGAACGGGGACAACCTCTGACACAATCTGATTTGTATGCAATTGGGCCAACGCTGATTTTTCTGCTCACAGGCGAAAACCCTTTCAAGTATTACCGCCAACGGGGGCGAAACTTCAGGTTTGATGTGGCAAAAGTTCCGACGATTAGTTCCCAATTAAGAGATGTGATTGATCGCGTTACAGAACCATTACCACGCGATCGCTATCAAACTGCCAAAGAGTTAGCTGCGGCGTTAGCTGGTTGCCAATAACGAGACTAGGGACTGGGGACTAGGGACTGGGGGATAGGAAACATTTTTACCTAGTCCCCAATACCCAATCGCCACTACCCAATACCTATTCCTCGTCCCAAGTTTCTACAGCTAGGAGTTCACTAACTGGGTCTTGCATACTAAAGCCAAAGTCAAGCAGTTCCTGTTTCCAGTGCTGCCATTCATTACCATAAAGCAAAGCGATTTTCCAGATGCTATCGCTTGGCTTGATAATATTAGATTCTATGAGTGATTGCACATTGCGCTGCAATTTCACCATCGGGTGAATCACTTGCTGAGTCATAACCTCGATTGAATTCAGATTTTGTTGGTAAATACTTAATTAAAACTGCTTCCCATTCTGCAATTGTTGCCGGGTCGTAGAGTGGTGTAATTTTGGTAAAGCTAGTCTTAACTTTCTAACTATACCATAACAAACTCTACTAAATTACTGGTAAATTCGGTTTTGTACGGTAATTACCACCACAAAACTCTAATTCCACCAAGCAGCCTTTGAACTTTTTGCAGAAATCATGCAAAGGTTCAAGCGTAAGGTTCGTCCTTTTCTATCTTTACCCTTTTCCACAAGAGTACAACACTATCTTTTGTAAGATATCTATTGTGGACGCAGAGCAAAAAAATTAGTCGTCTGGGAAATGACACTAAGTTGTGTGACTGATGACGACTGGGAAGAATCTATCTGTTTGGATCACGAAAAATATGCTTGCTTATTGAAGAACCAATAGAACACGGGCTAGTTTGAAAGTTTTGGACTGACAAGTAAATTTGCAGTTGAGTAGAAATATCTACTGTTTTTGCTCATTTAAATGTTATTTAACATATCGCAAACATCTGGCATTAGGCAGAATCATCGTAAATCTTTATATATTTAATTTTGTGCCCAGGGGTAGGAGCGGGTTTTGTTTTGAAGTATGCAAGACTTACGCAAAAATAACGTAACTCTGTCATTACGAGCGATAGTGAAGTAATCCCCCCTGACGCTGGGATTGCTTCCCTACACTCCGTTCCGATCGCAATGACAATATCGGTGTTGCGTAAGTCCTAGTATGGTAGCGTGGCGATCGCATGGCTAAATTGTCGGTACAGTATGGGATTACCATAAACTTCCCTCGTCTTCAGAGTCAGCTTTTAAAGTTTGTGTAAAAAATTTTTAGTTTAGATGTTAGTTTCTGTTGAGCAGATGGGTATCCTCAAAACGGGAGGGTTGCTGACACCTAACTATTTAACGCAGCAATAATTGATACATGCCTGGTTCCTCGGAAGAATACCTAATCGCCCGCAAAAAGCAGATTGGGCGGCGACAAAAGATTGTAACGATAGTGTCGATGTTCTCGTTTTTTGGCTCTACGTTATTTGCAATCATTCCAGCAATTCAACAGGCTAGCCAGCCTAAGCCAGCAACTGCGTCTGTTTCTGCTGACTCAGCATTACAGCAACAGGCGCAGGGTTACGAGTTGGTTTTGCGGCGGGAACCAGAAAACCAACTTGCTTTAGAGAAACTGTCTTTGCTGCGGTTGCAATTGAAGGATGCTAAAGGTGCAAGGGAACTTTTAGAGAAGCTGGTGAAGTTACACCCCGAACGGCAAGATTACAAAGTTGTATTAGAGCAAGTTAAGAAGCAACAAGGGAATGGCGATAAGCCAAGTAAATAACAAGCTGATTTTCTTAATTGCCAAGCTCAGAGTTAAGTAATCAAAGCGATAATTTATTGAATCGATATTTATAAATTATTTAAAATGTGAGGTTAACAAACATGCAAACCCCTATTGATAAGTATGGTATACCAAGTGTAAGTATTTTTGAGTATACAAAGATAATAGGTTTAGAAAATATAGAATTTGGTAGAAATATCATAATCGATGATTTTGTATTTATATATGCCAAAAAAGGAATCAAGATAGGTAACAACGTTCATATTGCATCATTCACTTCAATAACAGGAGGTGAGTATTTTACAATGGAGGATTTTTCAGGTTTATCTTCTGGTGTAAGAATTTTTACTGGTTCAGAAGATTTTCAAGAATGGGGTTTTGGAAATCCTACAATTGACGAAAAGTATAGAAATACTAAGAGAGCACCTATACACATTGGCAAATTTTGTGTAATCGGTGCAAATAGCGTTATTTTACCAGGTGTTACTGTTGGCGAAGGTGCTACAGTTGGCGCTGGCTCAGTTGTTAGCAAAAACTTAGAGCCGTGGGGAATATATATTGGAAATCGCAAAATCGGTGATCGGGATAAATCAGGAGTCCTTGAAAACTACAACAAATTTTTATTAGAAAATATAATTTCTACAAATTAGCCCAATATATTAGAAATATGGTGACAAAAAATTATGTCCAAATTTATCAATGATATTATCCATGATTTTTATGTAAACATTCATATTCTTCAGGAAAATAACTGGGATTACGATAGGTTTAAAACATCAGCAAGAGATCATACCAACAGACAGATTTTTATAGACTCATACAGTTATTATCTTAAGTTTTTTTTCAAAAACCAAGAAAATCTTCAGCAAGTTAACGAAATTCTAGCTGATTCTGAATCTAAGAATTGGTTAACAAACTTATTACTTTTCCGACTGTTAGGACATCTACACTTTAAATTACCTAGCAATAATGAACAACATTGGCTAGACAGACAGAAAGCTAGGGAAATGATAGTTTCAGAATCTGATATAGATTACTCTGGTATTTTTGGCGGATTGCAGAAGTATGCAGTTAGTTTTGAAGATCAACATATTAGTATTGATTGCTGGTGGATAAATGTAGCTTGGACATTTTTGTTCAAGCAGTATTACTTTAGTAGAAATAATGTTCAAATATGTCCTGAGCCAGGAGATTATGTTATTGATGCTGGTGCGTGCTTTGGTGATACAGCAATAGCTTTTGCAGCAACTATTGGTTCAGAAGGCAAAGTTTTTTCATTTGAAATAGAGCCGCAGAATTTAGATATTTTTTGCTACAATTTGATGCAGAATGAGGATTTGGCAGAGAGAGTATTTATTAGTGATTATGCTCTAAGTGATAGTTCGGAAACTCAGCTTTATTTACATGGCAAGGGGCCTGGTGCAAATATTAGTAACACTCCATCGGAACTACCAATAGCTACTACCACAATTGATCAATTTGTATTTGAAAAAAGTCTAGATAGAGTGAATTTTATTAAAATGGATATTGAAGGTGCTGAATTAAGTGCCTTACATGGGGCTGTAGAAACTATCCGAAAGTTTCGTCCAAAACTTGCTATTTCTGTATATCATCAACCAAATGATATTTTTGATATTCCTATTTTTATCCATAGTTTAGATATTGGCTACCAGTTGTATATAGAACATTACACAATACATACTGAAGAAACAGTGCTTTACGCCAAAGTTATGGAATAAATCAAATTATTTTTGTCTTTTAATATATCAAAGACCCTCACTGTTAAAACTTCCTATAATTATTTGTTTAAAATCTTTTCTAAATTTTTCCCAAATACAAAATTAAAAAGCGCTTCAAATGAAACAACAATTGAATAACTTAGCTATATTTACTGGCATACCAACCTTTACAGAAAAATTACACGTTGGTTGTCCTAATATTGGAAACCGCGAACGCTTACTTAATCGTATCAATGACATCTTAGATAAAAGATGGCTAACGAACAATGGACTTTATGTACAAGAGTTTGAGCAACGCATTGCTGAATTTATCGGAGTAAAGCATTGCATTGCTAGCTGTAATGCTACTGTAGCATTAGAAATAGCTATCCGCGCTGCGGGTTTAAAAGGCGAAGTTATTGTCCCTTCTTTTACCTTTATTGCAACTGCACACGCTCTACAATGGCAAGAAATTACCCCTGTATTTTGTGATATTGATCCTAAAACCCATAACATCGATCCAAAGCAAATAGAGCAATTAATAACCCCACGTACTACAGGCATTATTGGCGTTCATTTGTGGGGCCGTCCTTG